>DOMW01000236.1 GCA_003510345.1 Clostridiales bacterium
ATGAGCAGGCGGCGGGCAACATGGAGGCATTGGAATGCTACATTGAAGAATGCTACAAACAAAAGCTTTCTTCCGGCTGTCTGGCCTATGATACGGCAAACGAAGCGGCGGGTTTGTTCTCACACGCGGCGCTTGCCGCGCGGTTTGCACAAATAATAGAAAACGAGGAGATCACCAAATGAACTACGCGTTGATCGGTTGCGGGCGCATCGCCACAAATCATATAAAAGCGGTGCTGAAAAACGGCCTTTCACTTGCGGCGGTGTGCGATATCGTGCCCGCGCATATGGAAGGGCTGCTGCAAAAACACGGGCTGGAGCAGGACGAGGGCATCCGGCGGTATACCGATTACAAAGTGATGCTCAAGGAGTGCGGGCCTGCCCTTGTGGGGATAGCCACAGAGAGCGGTTCGCACGCTGAAATTGCGTTATATTGCATGGAAAAGGGCGCGCATGTCATCATAGAAAAGCCCATCGCGCTTTCCATAGCGGACGCGGACGCCATCATAGAGACGGCAAACCGCATGGGCGTGAAGGCTTGCGCCTGCCATCAGAACCGATTCAACAAAGGCGTGCGGGAAATGCGGCGGGCGCTTCTTGCCGGGCGGTTCGGTAAGCTTTCCCACGGTAGTGTGCATGTGCGCTGGAGCCGCGACAAGGACTACTATACGCAAGCGCCCTGGCGCGGCACATGGCGGCAGGACGGCGGCGCGCTGATGAACCAGAGCATCCACGGCATCGACCTGCTGCGCTGGATGATGGGCGAGGAGATCGAGGAAGTATACGGCGTAACAAAGCGGCGGTTTCATGACTACCTTGAGGCGGAGGACATCGGCATGGCGGTCATCCGCTTTAAAAACGGCGCGATCGCCACAGTGGAGGGCACCACAAACGTATACCCGAAGAATTTGGAGGAAACGCTATACCTTTTTGGGGAAACGGGAACCGTAAAGCTGGGCGGAAAATCGACAAACACGGTGGATGTGTGGGATTTCGCAAAGAGCGAGCGGCAGGATGAAGCGGTGGCGGGCATCGCGGAGCAGGCAAGCAATGTGTACGGCAATGGGCACACCAGCCTGTATGCGGATATGATCGCAGCGATCAAAGAGGACAGGGAGCCGTATATAAGCGCGGCACAGGGTAAAAACGCGCTTGAGCTTGTGCTGGCCATTTACAAAAGCTGCAAGGAAAGCAAGCCGGTCAAACTGCCCCTTTCCGCGTTTTCCAGTGAGGATATGCGGAGGATACTATAAAATGGAAGGAAAGTTTTCCATGGCAACCAAGTCAAAGCTTGTGCTCATCACAGACCAATTCCCTTTTGGCAAAGGGGAAGCTTCTTTTATCTTGCCCGAGCTTGCCGTGCTTAAAGATAAGTTTGAGATCACCATTGTGAGCAAAAACAGCGCGGATGAGCAAACCTCGCCGGTAGACCCTTCGATCCGGGTGTACCGCTATCCGGGAAGCTCGACGCTAAAAAAGCTGCTGTATTGCGTAAGAGGGCTTTTTGACAGGGACATGCGCGAAGAGATACGCGCGATACGCCGCGGTAAAGCGGAAAAAATGCGGCGTCTTTCAGCGTCTTTTTATGCTTATGCGTCCGCGTGTGATTTTTATAAATTCCTAAAGAAAAACGATTTGAGCAGCGAAGCGGCTATTTTTTATTCTTACTGGAACAATTACGCCGCTTACGCGCTGGCGCGGTTTAAGCATACATTCCGTGGCGCGAAAGTGATTACGCGTATGCACGGGTACGACGTGTTCAATGAACGGTGCCCGGGCGGGCGGCAGCCGCTGAAGGCGCAAACGGACAGGAAGCTTGATATGGCGGTTTTCGCTTCCGCGCACGCTATGGAATATTATGTGGAACATTTTGCGACGCAGGAAAGAGAAAGATACCAGGTATTTCATTTAGGGGTACGGGGCACGGGCAAAGGCCCATACAGCCCTTCGGAAACACTCCGCCTGTTCAGTTGTTCCAATTTGGTTCCGGTAAAACGGGTGAGCCTGTTGATCGAGGCGCTCTCCCGGCTTGACAATATTGCTATCGCGTGGACGCACGCGGGCGGCGGCGAGCAAGAAGAACAAATTACCACGCTGGCAAGGAAATTACTTTCGGGGAAGCAGAATATCACGTATGCGTTGTTGGGGCATATGGAAAACAAACGTGTGCGCGAGCGGATGGAAACGGAAGAATTTGATTGTTTTATCAGTGTCACGGAAACGGAGGGTGGCGTGCCGGTCTCTATGATGGAGGCGTGCGCGGCGGGCATTCCTGTGATCGCCACAGACGCGGGCGGGGTGTGCGAGATCGTGAACGGGCAAACAGGCGTGCTGCTGCCTTTAGATGTGAGCGCGCAAGAGGTGGCGGACGCGCTCACGGCGTTTCACGGTAAAAGCACGGAGGAAAAACGGGCGATGCGCGCGGCGGCCTACCAAATGTGGGAGCAGAATTACGATGCGGAAAAAAACTACCCCCGTTTTGCGGAAACGCTTCAAAAGTTGGTGTGACGATTATTTCATTGGACGGCGAAGCGGCGGATAAGCGCGAGCTTTTCCGCCCGCGTCATTTTCTTGATCTCGCATTCCCGGCGCATGGCCTGCTGCTTTGTTTCGAACCGCTGGCAATACACAAGCGCGACGGGCAGACGCGCGCGGGTGTACTTTGAGGCCGTGCCCGCGTTGTGCGCCCGGAGCCGTTGCCGCATATTGACCGTCCATCCGGCGTAGAGCGTTCCGTCCGCGCATTGCAAGATATAGGCATAATTTTGCTTTGTTTCCGTCATACTGGTATCATACCACGGTTTGGGGGAGGAGTGGACATTTTGTGCGTGGAAAAAGAATTAGTATAGTCGGCGGCGTAAAGGTGTATCGCACACATGAGCCGCCGCCGTCAAAGTAAATACAAAACCACGCACGGATGGGACGCTCTCTTTTAGGGGTTATCGGTTGAAAAAATCGGGTTTTTATGCTACACTTTTTTTACCAGTCGCAGAAGAGAGAGGAACAACCCTAATCTGCCGCGCGCCGACAGCGCCCCGTAAAGGAGATATGGTTTGGCAGGGAGAAGAGAGCCGCATAGCACAGAGGACCGGCAGCAAAAGCAGTATCCGCCGGAAAAACAAAAGAAAAAAGTATCCCATTTCGGGCAGCTCAAAATCCTCATAGTAGTTGGTGTGCTTATTTATTCGGGCGTTACATTTGCCAACCTGCAATCCACATTCACCGGGCGTATGGACAGGCTCGCCGAAAAAAACCGGGAAATAGCGGAATACGAGCGCGAGCGTGATTATTTATTGAACGAACGCGACTATGTGCAGACTGATGAATCCATAGAACAGCAGGCGCGCATACAATTCGGATGGCTTTATGAGAATGAAGTACTCTATGTGGAGGGGCAGGGCGGCGCATCGGCGCAGCCAACCGAAAGCCCTTCAGAACCAATAGCGGAAGAAAGCCCAACGCCGGAAGAACAGACGCCTTCCGTACCCGCCGCAGAATAGCAAGCACCGCAAAGCGCCCCAAAACGGCGCTTTTTTCTTGACTTTCCGTTTTAGACTCTATATAATCATTGTTTGGAACGTCCTTGCTCCGCGGGCGAAATGCGGGGCCATAGACCATAAGGAGGTGAATTTCATGGTGAAGTATGAATCAATGTATATCCTGAAGCCGGATATGGAAGAGGAGAAGAAAGACGCGCTCGTGAAGCGTTTTTCCGATATCATCACAAACAATGGCGGTGAGATCGAAAAAACGGATGAATGGGGCAAAAAGCGCCTTGCTTACCCGATCGACTATAACAACGACGGCTATTATGTATTGGTTACATTTGCGGCGCCGCCGGAACTCCCGGCGGAACTCGAAAGGAATTACAAAATTTCCGACGACGTGCTGCGCTACATGGTCGTGAATCTGGAAAAGGAATAGCGGCCGGTTGCACCCGCGCAGGGGGGTAAATGTGAATGAATAAAGTGATTTTAGTAGGAAATTTAACAAGGGACCCGGAGCTTAGGACCACATCGGGCGGCGTGTCTGTCACGTCGTTCACCGTTGCGGTGCAGCGGCGGTATAAGTCACAAGACGGGCAGCAGCAGGCCGATTTTATCAGTTGTGTCGCATGGCGTTCCACGGCGGATTTTGTGGCGAAATATTTTGTGAAAGGCTCAAAAATTGGGTTATCCGGCAACATACAGACCCGTACCTATGACGACGCGAACGGTGTGCGTAAGTATGTGACGGAAGTGGTGGCGGAAGACGTGGAGTTTGTGACCAGCAAGGCGCAGAACCCCGGTGCGGACAGGGAAGCCCCTCCCGCGCAAAAGCCACAGGCCGCCAGTGCGGACGACCTGTTTGCCGAAGAGCTTTCCGATTTCCAGCCGCTTGACGACGCGGAACTTCCCTTTTGACCGGGTTTAAAGAAAGGAGTATCAGATAAATGAGCGAAGAAAGAGCAAGAAGGCCCATGCGCGCAAGGCGCCCCAGGCGGAAGGTGTGTGCGTTTTGTGCCGATAAGATGGACAGTATAGATTATAAAGACGTGGCGAGGCTGCGCAAGTTTGTGACGGAGCGCGGAAAGATCACGCCCCGGCGCGCGTCCGGCGCTTGCGCAAAGCACCAGCGGCAGCTTGCCGTGGCAATCAAGCGCGCGCGGGTCATGGCGCTTTTGCCCTATGTGTCCGACAATTGATTGATTTGTTT
>DOMW01000117.1 GCA_003510345.1 Clostridiales bacterium
AGCGGGAGCGGGCGCGGGAGCAGGAGCGGAACTACAGGCAACTAGAGCGATACTCATGCAGAGCGCCATCATAAGAGCAAACAACTTCGTGGATTTTTTCATTCTGTTTTCTCACCTTTTCTTAATTTATTTAATTTACGAGCGGGCGGGCGATTCGACGCAGTGAAGGATTGTGCACAATGTATGCTTCAATTATAGCTAAAGCGCCCGTATTGAAAACTATCACTAATGACGGTTTTTACCGGGCGCTCCGTATCATCATATGTTATAGGCTAATAATCTATATACCCTTGTTCCTTGGCTTTGCGAATGGCCAGCACCTTATTGTTCACTTCCAGCTTCTGATATATATTCTGAATGTGATAGCGCACGGTAGTAACCGATATAAACAATTTAGAGCCGATCTCGGAATGCTTAAAGCCCTTTTCCAACAGGATGAGAATCTCCGTTTCACGGGTGGTCAAAACGCTAGCGCCGCCTGTACCCGCGCCGATACAGCCCGCATACGCGGCGCAGCCCTCGGTCAGCTCGTCCATGAACGCGGCAAAGCCCTCTAGCTTATAGAGCGGCAAGGCCGCCTCGTCGTCGCTGTGCGCCGTAAAATCCTCCAGCAGAGGGATAAGCCCCACCCCGTTTTCAATAAACGGCAGTACGACGTGGTCGGCAAAGCCGATGGACAGAGCCTGCGCCATAGACTGTATGGCGGCCGTGCGCTCGCCCAGGGCGCTTTTTGCCTGCGCCTCATGCAAGGCGTTGTGCAAAAATCCCAATAGGTTATTGTAGCGCTCGAAACGATGCACCGCCGTCTCGCAATAGGCGTCCAGATGGATGGGCTGGCCCTCGATTGCCAGCACCTTTCCGTGCACGACGTAATAAAAGCTTTGCCCTTGAAAGAGAAAGCTCCCTTTAGAAAAATCACCCTCGGCCACCCACGCCGGCACTCCCTCTATTCTCCGCATACAGCAGGCCAAATAGGCCATGCACAGATCGTAGGCGGTGTTCAGCACAGGGCTGTTTTCCCGCAGCACATCATCCTTTAGCGAGTCCATAAGCGTATTGCACTCGGCGGTCTTACCGCGTATAAGGGCCAGCCGCGCCAAAGCGAAGTTGGCGCACAGGATCAGGAATATCTGCCCCGCCGTGCTGGCTTTATAAATAGCTTTATAGGCGTTGAGCTCAACTTTATCCCAATCGCCGGTTTCCAGGGCGTATTCGGCGCTTGCCACCGAGTCGCTGCCAACGCCGCAGTCGTTGATAACCGCGGTAATTACATGACTCTGGCGCTTTAGCGTTTCAATAGTATGGCTCAGCTGCCCCGCCCGGTTATAGTGCAGATGCAAAAAATGAGGCGAGCCGAAAGTAAAAGCGCTGCGGCGGTTCACGATTGACGAGCAGCCGCCCGCCAGATAATCGATCGCTTTGCGGCTGTGAATAAGGATCTCGTCTAGATTATTGAATGCCACGTAGCCCCACATGACGTGGATCTCTCCCAACAGGCTCTTTTTAAGCCCGCGTTCCAGCGCGGACGATTGTACGAGTTCCTCCATCCTAACAAGATGATCCCAACACTGAGCCGTCGACCCTTTCTCCCCGCTTGTGCTGAATACACGGATATACCGCAGGAAGGCGACGGGATATTTTAGCCGCGCAGCGTCGTCCAAGCCATTAAACAAGCCGAACAAGCGCTTCCACATCGACATGGGCAGCTCGGGAGCGCTCTCCTGATCCAGCTCGGCTAAAAGACGAGCGGAATCACCGGCCTTCAGGAAACAGTCGAAAGCCGTCCGGTACTGCCCGCCCTTTAAATGCCATTGACCCAGGCGGCTGTAAAGGCTGCGGAAATCCACCTGCCGCCAGCTCTCTTTCTCGCGCAGGTAGCCTAGCAGCAGGTTGTGTATCCTGTATGTTTTATCGAGCTCGTTGTAGCAGATGATGGACTTCTGCCCCAAAAGGGCGCGCACCGTATCGGCGGCGCTCTCGCCCAGCGCGTATATCGCCATCGGCTCGGTAAAGGTGTCGAGATAACTCATGAGCAGCAAGGCGTCCTTAGCGTCCTCGCTCAGCCTTGAGTAGATGTTCTGCTCGATGATTTGTTCCACCGTGTCATTCTTTTCTATCGGCAGGCCGCGCTTCATCCCGTCCAGAATAAGCAATACCATGGCGATCCAGCCATCGGTAAGGGCGAATATTTTCTCCAGAGCGTCATCCTTGACCTCGAACCGCTGCAAGGCGGACACCCCGCGTACCTCATCCTTGGTAAAGCGCAAGGATTTTTCGGTAAGCGTGAAGCATAGGCCCTGTTGATAGAGAAGAGCGGCGTCCAAAGCGCCAAAGTTCCGGGTTATGACGACCAGATGCAGCTTGGGTATATGCCCTAATGCGATGCGCCTGAGCAGGCTGAATACGGCGGAGTCCTCAACCTGATGAAAGTTGTCGAGCACCACAACCAGGGGCCTTTCATACTCATAGTCGATCAGCACATCCAACATTTTGCCGGTCTTCAGCGAATCGTAGGGGAACCCGATCCCGCGCAGCTTTTCGCTTAGCGGCAGCCCGTTTTTAGCCATTTGAGCGGTTAGCCGCATCCAAAACTCGTCGCCATCCACACACGCTCCGCCGAATGCCACCCACACCACTTCGGTGCGCCCGTCCGAAAGAAAGGCCTCTACAGCGGCGGTCTTACCATAGCCGATAGGGGCGTGCACTATAGACAATGGGTACTGGTACAAGCTTTGCAGCTTCCTGTCGATACGCTCGCGCGGTAAAAACACAGCGTCCACCGCGGCCTCCTTAGCAAATCCTATATCCGTGCTCTATTTTTTTGCGAAGTTTCCCATGCTGTCCTATCTCATAATTGCAAGCAGCCCATTCCAGCCGGGCTGCGACGTGTATACATTTAAATCCCATTAACGATATTGTACGCGGCTATGCGTCCGTATGTGAGCGCCAGCGAATGACTAAGCCCGGGTACCGTAAGGGGATAGTCCACCGCTATCCGATTGCCTTGCACATTACCCGCTAAATACAGGCCGGGAATAACGCGGCCTTGCCTGTCATAGCATCTAGCCTCGGCGTCGCTCTTCAAGCCGCCCATTACCGCTATCATGGTGGCGGGCGTAAAGCGCGCGGCGTAAAATGGCGGCGCCTCCACGCTCCATAGGCGCTTGGGCGTTTTGGCGTAGTCGCCGTCGCAGCCGGAGGCGCAGTATTCATTGTAACGGTTTATCTGCGATAAGGCAACTCCTTTCGGCAACCCGGTTTTCTCCACCAGCTCCTCAATCGTATCCGCTCTTAGCAGGCTGCCTTTTTTTACGGCGCGCTCTACCATAGCGGGCCACACGACGTTATCGTTGGTTACAAGGCATGAGGCTACTTCGCCTGACGCGAACTGCTCGTCCGTAAGCGGGTAGCAAACGCTGCCATGGCTGGGATAACCATTTTTCACATGCTCCGGCCAATTTGAATCCACAAACTGCCAAGCGGTCTTGTCCGGCAGATTTTCTATCTGGCTGCCCAGCTGCTGGCCGGGCAAATCCTCATTGGTAAAACGCTCCCCCCGGGTATTTAACAGCAGAAATCCATTACAGCCGAACACGCTGCCCATATGATGAGCACATGGAGCGGCGGGCCCGTCCTGCATCCCTGCCCCCGCCCACATGCCCAAACGGTGGCCGTCCCCTGTGTTGGAAGGCTTTTTCTTCGCGTCGAAGCTGGTCCATAGCTGAGGTGTATTCACATAATCGGGCGCAAAGCGCCGCAGCATGGCGTCGTCGCTCATAAAGTCTCCGGTGGAAAGCAGCACTCCCTTGCGGGCGTAAGCCCGCACATAACCCTCATCGGTTTGGGCTATCGCGCCATGCACAGTTCCGCCTACATCGCGCAGCAGCAGACACGCCGGTGCGTTAAAGAAAGCCGTCAACAGCCCGCTATTTTCCGCCGCGGAATAATTTGCGCGAAATAGAGGAATGTGAGTAGGCTGAACCCAAGCGGTCACTTGGTAACACTTGAACCGCTCGGTTTCGTTGTCAAAACCATCCGGCAGCGGCAGACGCCGCGGCTGCAGCCATACCGGGTACCCGGCGGGGCGGGGCTCGAACGTGGTTTTCATAACGGGCACGTTCGGTATTGCCTCCAGATACCAGTCGAACGCTTCGCCGGCTTCATCGGCCCAGCGGCGCAGGATGGCCTGGCTGACCTTATAGCACATGTCTCTCGTCAGTTCATCTACTAGGCGGGCTTTATCCACATCGCGCCGCCCCCAAAGTCCGGCCACTTTGCTATCCATCACGGCAAAGTCTCCGCTGCGCGCCTGCGGGGCAGCGCATTTTTCAAACAGAACCACGCTTGCGCCCAGTTCAGTAGCCTGGCGCACGGCCGCGACGCCGGCAAGCCCACCGCCTACTACCACTACGTCGGCTTCAACCGTCTTTTTTATATCCCCCTCGGCGATTTTGGGCGGCGTTCCAAGCCACCCCTCTGTTTCATAAACGTCTGTCATGGCGGCATCCTCAGTTTCTAGAATATGGTACGCTATGAGTATAGACAAATGTATTCGTCTTGACTACCGTCATTTATGAGGGGTTGTTGCCGGGAAGGTTCACTATCAAAAAAAGCGTATCTGGGGACGCTCTTACTCATTAGTTCGCGTTTTTCTTCGAAACACGGACTGGACGCGGAACGAACGCGGAAAAATCTCCATGCATTGAAATATCTAGCTTTTTTCGCAATGAAACAGCCTAAAACCATCGTTAGTCCAATAAAAACTGTTCATGGTTTTAGGCTGATGTAGGTGGTGCCGATATCCGCACCGAACTTAAACAAATCCGTGAGGGCGGCGCTTGCCGGAAAAGCCCGTGTTATGGGGAAAAAGCGAGGCTCCGAGGCTACGAATAACGCCCATACTACGGACGACCGCCCTTTCGGTGAAGACGTAAAAATGGTACGTCAGCATAAACTACATAGCCGTCTGCTCACGCCCGCCGAGCAGGACGAGGCGGTAACCAAGTACCAGACCGGCATGACCATGACCGCCGTAGCCGACCTCTATGGCTGCCACCGCACGACTATTAGGAAGCTGCTCATTACGAGAGGGATTAACATTTAAATTCTTCAACAGCAAACTTCACCTAGCAACCCTAGTTGAACAACCCGTAACAAGTCTACTAATGACCCTATCTATTGTACCATCTAAATCTTTCAACTCACATTCCCAAACGGTAATTACATTCCACCCAAGCTCCTCAAGCAATGCATAGTTAAGTTTATCCCTTTCAATATTCTTTTTTATTTTACTTTCCCAGAACTCAATATTGCTTTTTGGTAGATGCCCATCTTTGCAATCATGTCCATGCCAGAAGCAACCGTTTACAAAAACTGCGCCCATATATTTCTTTAGAACAATATCGGGCTTGCCGGGCAAAGATGAAACATTAATGCGATAACGAAACCCCATTGAGAATAGGCGCTTGCGTACTATCATTTCAATACGGGTATTTCTACCCTTTATTTTTGACATGTTCTTGCTACGCTCTTCTGAGGTCTTTATATCGGCCATTAAATCACCTGATTAATTAACGTACTCACTTGTGGTTAGCAAACACAACCCCGGGATTACTTATATGTCTACCAAGGCGATTCTGTATGTGCATTAATAGTGTTTCGCTAATCTGAAAAAGCAAATCTGGCGTTTCTTCAAATTCCTTTATTGAGAAGAACCTTCTGAAATCCAAAACGATATAAAATGGTTTCTCATCAAGGACATTCGCATGACGCAACAGACAACTAATGTACAGATAGTCAGCATTCTTCTTAAAATACTTTTCTAAAGCGGCAGAAACAATCAGACCGGGTATAAAACGATTTAGCTGTTTCCTGTCTTGGGCCTGATCACAAATAGTTGAAACCTCGCATATAATTGGACGCATGTTTTCATATGCATATACATCATGGCGTTTTGCATTTTCATTATTATTGAAAATATCTGAATCATTAAGGCGCAGTTCTTCGCATGGATTGATATGTATACTCCCGCATGAAAGCGGAGATGCCGTAGGCAATATGTTTATCCGGGCATTGATAGAAGCATAATGCTCAGTATTAATGATGGCTTTGTTTTCGGAAGATATATCTAGTTTTATAGGATCACAATTTAGTCTTCCAATCTCATTCGAGAGAAAAAAGTTTAACATATTTATTGTAGCACATGAATCGTTTTCAGTAACTCCTTTTCCCTTATATGCTTTTGCGAGTTCTTCGAAATATGCATTAAGCTGCTTATTTTTCTCTTGCGGCGTTGTAGGGTCTAAGGTTAATATAGAAGTATATACACTTGCTGCGGCTTGTCCGGCAAGATTGTCCCAATAATACATCAGGTTGACCGCCGGTATTTCAGACATTTTTTCTTTTAGCGCTGCTCTAATTAGTTCAATATCAAAACGACCCTCCTCATTTTTACAGGACAGCTTGTCCATTTCGAATAAAGCAAGAGGATTAATCCCTGCTGAGATCATTCTTGGCTTTAACTCATTCAGTATTGTAAGCGATTTACTCCATGCAACAATTATGACGGAGAAGTTCTTTGCCGCATTACCCAATATACGTTCAATTACACTGATTACCTGAGATGCTTGAGTAGCATCGTTGCCAACTGCTGAACCATCAAGTTCAAGGTCTAACAGCATAAGAAATGTACCCAAAATTGCATTTCCTGATTCTGGTAACGTCTCTACACTACCATTAAAATAGGAAAAAGAAATACCCTCTCTGGAGAATATTTCCATGAAATCAATAGTGTCATCAATGCTGTCATCCACTATAACAATGCGACCGTTTTTGGGTAAAATCATTTTGTCTTCCTCCTGAATGATAAGGCTGTTTTCGCACCTTTAATAAAATCGGGCGGAATTGCAAAATCATTGAATTCAGGAAAAAGAAGCTCACCGCCTTGGTTTTCCATGCATTGATTTGCAATGAAGAGTCCCAATCCAATACCTGCACCTGTCGGTCGGCCGTGAACAAATGGTTTTATTGCATCTTCAGTCGGGATTTTATAACCAATACCATTATCAGCTACTATGATAGTGTCATAGTTTTCTGCTTCTTTGGATAACCCTACATATAATTGATCGACATTAAACCCC
>DOMW01000162.1:0-3987 GCA_003510345.1 Clostridiales bacterium
TAGGTTCTAAACCGCCGGAGGCATATAATGCGCCGCAGGCTCCTTGCAGTCTTATATCTTGCCTGCCGGTCAGGATATACCGCCCGCTATAAAGGGCAGCGAAAGCGCCGGTATCACCGATTGCGAAAAATTGAAGATCAGGTGGATCGTTGTGGAGTACCATATATTCCCGGTGAAATAATAGATCAGGTTATACAGCAGGGCAATTACCATGTAGGGAACGGTCAAAAGCAAGTTTCCGCTGAAATTGTTGAAGTGGATCGCGCCAAACGCAAACGCCGACACAATGCACATAATCACCCGAAGGACGCGGCTGTCTTTGAATTTATAGAACAGCACATGGCGGAAAACCACTTCTTCGGTGATGGGGGCCAGCACGGGCGTAAACGACGCGAGCAGGAACAGGCCGTAGGGCAGGCCGCCGGTGAGCATTTTGAGCGTCTCCGCGGATTGCGGGATATGAAGCAGCCCGCGCACGCCGGACAGCACAAAGCGCATGAGGAACGCGATACCCAGGCAGATCAGCAATTTGAGCCACAGGCGTTTTTTGAAATCCCGCCCGTCGGACGCCAGCAATTCATGAAACAGAATGATGATCAGGACGAGCGATATCAATTTAGCAATAAACGGTATAAGCGCCGAGATATTGGGGTTATTGATGTGGACAAACGTTACGAATAGCCATCCCAGCAAGAATTCCAATGGGATTACAAACAGCGCGAGCGTATCCCTTTTTCGCCAATTTATATTATTCATTCGTTTTACTTCCTTCCCGAAATATAGAATAACGCCGCCACCGCATGTTTTTTTGCCGATGTGGACATTACACTTATTTTTCTATTGCTAAACGGGAATAGGGAAGCGCAAACGTGTGAGATGGGTTTTTATGGAAATTTTATGTTGGATTGCCGGATGGGGTTTCCACAATCTTCTTGATACATAATTAAAATATGACATAATGCGTCAGGGTATGTGCAGTATAATGCTCTTAGTAAAAACAACGGGCAGGTGTTTAATATGGCAGAGAAAATCCGGTATAAGCAAAAAGAAAAAAGACTTACCGAGAAGCATCAACAACCGCAAGAAGAATTTGTTCGGCTGTTCATGGGCGATGACGCTTGGCAGCGCTTGATGTGTTTTGAGGAAATGCTGCTGAAGCGTTATGACTTAAGCCGTGAAATGAAGTTCCCGTTCGGAAACGAAGATGGTTGGGGGTTTCGGTATGCCCACAGAAAATCACTGCTACTGTATGTGTTTTTTGAGGAAGGTAGTTTTTGCTGTACCATTTCTATCAATGACACGGGAGCGCGTGAGGTAGAAGCCATGCTTTCCGATTTGCGTCCGGAAATACAAGCCATTTGGATAAATCGCTATGCCTGCGGTGCTGACGGCGGCTGGCTCAACCGTTCGGTTACCAGCGATGAGGAGTTGCCCGATCTCATTCGATTGATAGGCGTTAAAGTGAAGCCCAAAAAGAAAGTAAGTGGAACATGAATACCCGATAGCCTTTTTCAGCGCCCCGCATTACAAAAGCCAAGCAAAAAATTACAGGATATGCTATACTATTACCGAAGGGAGGTGTTTGCAATGAAGCGGCAATATATCCCGCTTGAGAAACGGTCAAAGCGGGAACAGAAAGCGTACCACGCGATGCGTCGCGGCAACTGGGGCACCGCGAACCCTGTTACAAGGAAGCCACCAAATTCAAAGGCTTATACTATTTTCAATTAAAAACGTCTGCGTTTTTAATTCCGCCCGTCCTCCGGCCACCGAGTCTGGAAACATTGCTTTGAAGTGCGGTGGCCGGAGGACGGGCGGGGCACACAGCGCCTTTTGGCGCGGTGTGCCGGGAAAGCCGTTCAATATCTCATTTCATGCAAACCGGCAAGCCGGTTTGCGCAGCCGCAGGCTGAATAGAAAAGCCGTTTTCAGGTTTTTCTATTTGGAATGAGTATTACAACCGAAAAAAATCCGGGAAACGGTACGACGGCGAACCGATGACCGGGTTTTTTTGTTGGGATTAACGTTAACAACCATCCGCTAACAAAAAGAAAACGCGGGATTTTTATTTTATCCCACGTTTCTAGCTTAACACTTTTTTCGCAGTTTACGCCTGCTCCTTCAACATACAACACTTCTTATATTTTTTGCCCGAACCGCACGGGCACGGGTCGTTCCTGCCCGCCGTTTTTTCCGAAACAGCCTGCTTGCCGGCCCGCCATTCACGCGTGATCTCTTCCCGGCGTTCCTTCGTTAAGAGCGGTTCCCACTCGGGCAGCGTGTACAGCCATTTCGCCTTGGCGTCCAGCATATTGCGGTATAGCCTCTCAAGGTCGATGGCAAGCGTGATTTCCGTATCTTCCTCCAACGCGGCAAGGTCGATCTCTTTTTCCAGGCTGGTGTTGATGCCGTCTATAAACCCGCTGAACACCACGGGGTCCATACCCAGTTTTTCCGCCACTTCCTTGAGCGGGCCGCCGTATGTGACGCTTGTATCCGCCAATATTTTTTTGTATACTTCCGTTTCCTGCGCAAAGTAATCATCCCAAAACGCCTGCTGTTGCTGCGGCGTTTGCATCATTTGCGCCATACCCTGCCATTGTTCGTACAGTGCCATGCTAAAAACCCTTCCTCACCACGTTGTCTTTATACGATTCGCCACTTCCTTTATGAAGCAGCCGGTATCCACCACGTTTACCGTTTCCGCTTCCGTCAAAAGCGCGAGGTCTTTTGTCATCGTGCCGCTCTCAATTGTTTCTATGGACGCGCGTTCCAGTTCATCCGCAAACTTCACCAGCGCAGCTAAGCCGTCAAGCTCCCCGCGCTTCCGTAAAGCCCCCGACCACGCGAAAATGGTCGCCATGGAATTCGTGGAGGTTTCCTCGCCTTCAAGATGCTTGTAATAGTGGCGCGTCACCGTGCCGTGCGCCGCCTCGTACTCATAATTGCCTTCGGGCGAAACCAGCACGGAAGTCATCATGGCCAGACTGCCGTAGGCCGTCGCCACCATGTCGCTCATCACGTCACCGTCATAGTTCTTGCACGCCCAAATGTAGCCGCCTTCCGAACGGATGACGCGCGCCACCGCGTCGTCGATCAGTGTATAGAAATATTCGATGCCCGCCGCCCTAAACCGCGGGGCGTATTCGTCGTCATAGATTTCCTGAAAAATATCCTTGAACGTGTGGTCGTATATTTTAGAGATCGTGTCCTTTGTGGCAAACCACAGGTCTTGCTTTGTCGAAAGCGCGTAATTGAAACAGCTCCGCGCAAAGCTGCCTATGCTTTTATCCGTATTGTACATGGACTGCGCGATGCCGCCGCCCTCGTAGTCAAATACGGGCAGGCGCGTCTCCTTGCCGTCCGTAGTAATCACCATTTCAAATTTTGAATGGGGCGGCACCCTGAATTCCGTGTCGCGGTATACGTCGCCATAAGCGTGACGCGCGATCGTAATGGGTTTTTTCCACGAACGCACCGACGGGTTGATCCCTTTTACCAGAATGGGCGCGCGGAACACCGTGCCGTCCAGTATGGCGCGGATGGTGCCGTTTGGGCTTTTGTACATTTCCGTTAAGTCGTATTCCAAAACGCGCTGCGCGTTGGGGGTTATGGTGGCGCATTTCACGCCCACGCCATATTTTTTGATGGCGGCGGCCGCGTCATACGTCACCTGGTCGCCCGTTTTATCCCGGTATTTTAAGCCGAGGTCATAGTATTCCGATTTCAGGTCGATAAACGGGTCGATCAAGGCGTCTTTGATCATCTTCCATATGATCCTCGTCATTTCGTCGCCGTCCATCTCTACNNCCATCTGGATTTTCTGCATACTTTTTCTCACTTTCCCACAATCAATTTTATTCAGAGTAACCAGCTTTATACTTAGAGTAACCAGTTATCGTTTGTTAGGTTACTCTGCTGTCACATCGTCAGCGTATCCCGTTCCGTCCACATCACATAAGCGTCTTCCTTGTTTCTGTAATACCG
>DOMW01000162.1:4150-4332 GCA_003510345.1 Clostridiales bacterium
ACCCACATGCCGCCGTAGCCGATGATCTCCCCGTGAAGCTCAACGACCATATATACGGTGTTGCTGTTTTCTATGATGTCGTCGTACAGCATGGCGTAAGTCCAGGGGTCTTCAAAGCTGGCCGTCTCACACTCGAATATTTTTTCCAGATCCACAAGCGCCGCGCGGCGTATGGATACCCG
>DOMW01000162.1:4351-4514 GCA_003510345.1 Clostridiales bacterium
CGGCAAAAGCCCGTCGTGCGCCACTTTCTGCGCTTTGCCTCCGTATGCGCACATACACACCGAAGACGCCCTTTGCAACAAAAACTGTTTGCGCGCAATGGTAAAACCGCCCGACGCTTCCCGTATCCGCGCCTCAAACCGCCCGGCCGCGTCCCCGGCAAAC
>DOMW01000204.1 GCA_003510345.1 Clostridiales bacterium
CTAGTGATCGGTCCGGAGGGCGGGTTTTCCGGGGAAGAAGTACAGTTCTTGCAGGAGGCGGGCGCGGTGTGCGTGTCTCTCGGGCGGCTTACCCTGCGGGCGGAAACGGCGGGCGCGGCGGCGCTTGCCATGGTGCGGTATGAATTTGACGAATAAAAAAGTGAGCGCGTACACACTGGGCTGCAAGGTGAATAAATATGACACGAACGCCATGCTGGAGCTGCTTATCGCCGCCGGGTGCAGGCANNCGCCATGCTGGAACTGCTCACCGCCGCCGGGTGCAAGCAGGTGCCCTGGGGGGAGCGGGCGGATATATACCTGGTCAACACCTGCACTGTCACAAATATCGCGGATAAAAAATCGAGGAATATGATACGCCGCGCCATCGGGCAAAACCCGGACGGCGTTGTTTGCGTTTGCGGGTGCCTCGCGCAAAAGGAGCGGCAAAAACTGCTGGATGAACTGGGCGTAAGTGCTGTGATTGGAACGGAAGACCGGTGCGGCATCGTGCGCATTGTACGCGACTGCCTTGCTGGTAAGCATGTGAACGCGGTGCGGGACATCGCCGCCGCGCGGGAATTTGAAGCATTGGGCGTAAAGACAAGCGGCGAGCTGACGCGCGGTTACATCAAGATACAGGAGGGCTGCGGCAATTTTTGCAGCTATTGTATCATACCGTATGTGCGGGGGCCGGTGCGGTCCCGCCCCGCGGAGTCTATACTGGGAGAAGCGCGGGCGCTTGCGGAAGGCGGCGTGCGCGAGGTCGTTTTAACGGGCATCCACATCTCGTCTTACGGGCAGGACGGGGGAGAAAGCCTGCTTGCCATGCTGGGCGGGCTTGCGCAAGTGAAAGGGGTTGTGCGCATCCGCCTCGGCTCCATGGAACCGCCCGTGTTTACGGAGGGTTTTGCGCGCGCGCTCAGCGGCATCAAAAAAGTGTGCCCGCACTTCCATGTGTCGCTGCAAAGCGGCAGTGCCGGTGTGCTCCTGCGCATGAACAGGAAGTATACGCCGGGAGAATACAAGGGATTCCTGCGAAATATAAGGAAATATTATGACGCGCCCGCCATCACGACGGACGTGATCACCGGCTTTCCGGGTGAGACAGAGGAAGAATTTCTGGAAACGGCGCGTTTTGTGCAGGACGCCGGGTTTGCGCGGCTGCATGTGTTTCCGTACTCCGAACGTGAGGGAACGCCCGCCGCAAAAATGGGTGGCCGTGTGCCGCCGGACGTGCGCAAGGCGCGCGCAAAACAGCTTGCGGAAATGGGAGAGACGCTTTTGAACCGGTATAGGGATCAATTCGCCGGAACAAAGCAGCTTGTGTTGTTTGAACAAGAGCGGGGCGGCCATTCCTATGGATACACCGACCGTTATGTGCGCGTGCGTGCAGCCGGCGGCTATGCGGGCCAAATGAAAAAGGTTTTGCTGGCAGCGGCGCACGGTGCTATAATGGAAGCGACCATTATCGAGGGGGAATAAGCTGATGCAGGATTGCCTGTTTTGTAAAATCGCGGCGGGGGAGATCCCGTCGGCAAAAGTATATGAGGACGACCGCGTATACGCGTTCAATGATATCGGGCCTCAGGCGCCCGTCCATGTGCTGATCATACCCAAAAAACACGCGAAGGATATTGTGGCGCTTTCGGACGACGCGTCCCTTGCGGCGATGTTTGCTGCGGCCCGCAAAATCGCGGCGGACCTCGGCCTTTCTGAAAGGGGTTTCCGGCTGGTGATCAACACCGGGGACGACGGGGGGCAGACGGTACACCACCTGCATATGCACCTTTTGGGCGGCAGGTTCATGGGGTGGCCGCCGGGCTGAGCATGGGAGCGGGCATTTTGTGAGCGGTTTCATATTAACTTTGGTAGCAGCGGTTTAAGCGTTATACGTCTTTGCGCCGGATATCCCTCTTTTTCTTCTATGTTCCCCGTCGGCACGTGGGAAAGACAGACTGCCGAGAATAGTAAGATATAAAACAAAGGCAAAACAACAAAATAGGTTTGCATTTTCCCGCAGGTATTCCTTTGGGGTCAAGGTATCCCTGCGGGATGTTTTAATGCCTCCGGCGGTTCAGAACCTACGGTTCTAAAAACTCCCTTAAGGACGCGGAACCCCAACAGATAGTAATAAAGACGTGGTTTGGTACGAGGCCCACTGGAAGCGGTCCATATAGCAAGGATTCTCAAGGAGCGCAGCGTCCTTGAGCCGCCGGAGGCATTTTAATCATCACGCAGTGATACCTTGACCCCAAGGGAATACCCCATAGCTTTTGATAGATCTCTCTTTCATTCTTGTATACCGATTCATACTGTGGAGATTTTTTGTCACGCTGTCTTTCCTCCGCGCAATGCACGAAGGGAGGAACGCATCAGCATAAGAAATCTGTACCGCCCGGCGAACCAATATCTGTGCTGCCGTGATTAAAACAAAGAGCTCATTGCATATTGGCCACTCCCCAAAGCAAAAGTCAAGGAAAAGTTGTCAAGAATCTAAAAAAAGTTTTTGAAAGGGAACGGAGAGGGTGGCAAAAGGCGGTTTAATGCCGTATAATACGGCATTAGGTACGGCAACAAAGCGGGTGGTTAAACACCGCTCGTTTGGTCGCTTGTTCCTTTTTAGGTTATGCGGCTATGATTTTCTCTAGTTCGATTTCAAATAGATCATTGCTGGAATATCCGCCGTGTAATTTCCGGGGGTAATGGTTTATCCAATATATGATCCGTTGGATTTCTTCATCCGAGTAGTTGGAGATCGGGGTGCCTTTGGGTATGAACCGGCGAATTAGTTTGTTGCAGTTTTCATTGCTGCCGCGCTCAAAGCTGCTGAACGGGTGGCAAAAATAAACCTTTGTGCGTTGCCCGCCGTGTTTGTACCATGATTTTTCTATGCCTCTCCAATCCGCAAACTCGCTGCCATTGTCGAGGGTAAAACTTTTGAATATCTGTGAAAAAGAGCCGGGGGTTTGCCGTTCAAATTTGCGCTCCAGCCGATCCATTGCTTTGACTACTTCTGCGGCGGTGCGGGTCGGTAGTTTAACAGCAAACTCATCGCGGGTTTTGCGTTCGGTCAGAACAAGTAGGCAGGTGCTTTTCCCTTTGGCGGGGCCCTCCACAGTGTCCATCTCCCAATGTCCAAATTCCTCCCGCGTGTCAATTTCTTCCGGGCGCTTGTCGATGCTTTCTTTCATGGGGTCTTTATAGCTAATGCGCCGTACCTTTTTACGTTTTTGTTTTTCACGCTTTCCGCTGGGCAGATCTTTGTTTGAAATGTTGAGGAATAAATCATCGTCAATGTATCGGTACAGGGTGGTTTTGCTGATGGTCACAGAAAATTGCAGCCCTTTTGTTTTGATTTCAAGCAATACAGCCTCCGGGCTGTATTTTTCTTTAACCATTTTTTCCTCTATATAAGCGGCCAGGGCGTGGTCATTGCCAATTTTAAGATTTACACCTTTGGCAGCCGCTTTCTCATCATAATCGCGCTGGGCAAGTTGGGCGCTGTATACTCGTATTTTCCGCAGATGGGTGTCTAAATTGTCACAATACCCGCGCAGCAATTCCCGGTAAATCGTGCGCTCGGAATAACCGAGCTTTTCAGCTATCTGCGCAGGCTTATTCTTCTCTATGTTGTGGAGCAATTCAATTTTAATGCGGTCATCATAATCAATGTATTTCTTCTTAGACATAGAGGCAACCCCTTTGTGAGAAGTATTAGGGCGGTGTTTTATTTCCGCCCTTTTAGGTATTCATCTATTTGTTGCATGAGCCATTCAGTATATTTGAGATTATCGCTTTCGAGTTTAGCTTTGAACCGTTCCCCGGTTTCTTTGGAAATTTTGGTATGCAGACGGGTGTATTTTTGCTGCTCCCATTCACGCTCTTTTTTATAATCTCTAGTCATCTTTCTGCCTCCTGTACAGTCGAATCATCACAAAGACGTTAAAGATACAGGTTACAACACTAATTATCAATGCTACAGTTGCCATGATTTACACCTCCTTTGCCGCAACCCAGTTATCTCGGGCAGTTCTACACGCCGCCAACGTAGGTTTCACACAAGTAAATAATTCGCCGTCAAGATGGCGGTAATCATATGCACAATACCTCTTTGTTTTTCGGCCGATCTTTCTCGTGAACATTTCGTATTGTTCCTGCCCCAGTGTGTTTGTGGTTGTGACACCCTTAATTGTCATATTCTCCATTCCTATGCCTCCAGTTGTTATTTGCTCCGGGGCTGTGGTATAATGTACTCACAACCCCTTGCGGGGTGGAGAGGGTATCAATCCCTCTCCAGTAGGGCGATTAGGCTTATGATTGCTGACAGTAGCGTGGCAACGGTTCCTATCAGTGTTATCAAGCGGTCTAATCGCTTTTCTTCTCGCCGTTTCCGGCGAGCGTTTCGCTTGTCCAACGGCTTTTACCTCCTTTCTATGCTCTAAGTATATCATACGGTGCACCGTATGTCAAGTAATTTCCTTAAAAAGATGCAAAAAAAATAAGGCGGAAGCCGTAAAGCCCCCGCCAATTTCTGATGTGTTATTCTTTTTTCAGTTCCGGCAGTCCGCCTGTGCTGGTGAGCAATGATACAATTCCGGCCAGTGCCGCCGCACCAGTCACGGCAGCCCAATTAACCTCGGTCGCGCTGACCGCTGTAATGCCGATGGTTGCAAGCGCAGTTTGCGCGCACGTTTTCAGTGCGCGTATGCCCGCCGCTTTTATCCACTTTTTAAACATTTCCTTTCCCTCCTTGTTGTATTATGTTTTCCAATTTCTCTATCCGCTCCCACGCTGATTTAACAGACTGTTCAGCAACAATCAGCCTCTCCCACGATTCGCGGAAATCTTCTCGTAAGCCTTTGTTTTCGCGTTTCAATTCCGCAATACCCTCACTAATGGCATCGAGTTTAACTGAAATGGTCGTAATAACGGCGGTATCTTCTTGCGTGTCAGCCTTTGCCTGCCTGTTTTTTCCGTTCCAATCCCTTATGAAAGTGAGCAGCAAAGCGCCGGCCGCAATTATAACTCCCCATTCAATACCCATTAACGCCACCCCCATATTTCAACATATTGCGAATTTCGCGCAAATCATCAATCATTTTCCCTGCGGTATCTTCTTTCGCATTCTCAAAAATCGCACCAACACGCCTTAAAAACGCTTGTGCGTACATCGGTTTGCGGAAATACTCTACCGCGCCTAAGGCCCGCCCTCTTTTCTCACTTTCATAGTCAATGTGGGAAGTAAGAAACGCAACAGGGATGCCCTCCAATGAAGTATTTGCCTTTATCTGCTGGAGAGCATCAAACCCGTTGATGTCGGGCATTTCAACATCAAGTATAATCAAATCCGGCGTAACCTTATTTAGTATTTCAAACATTCTCGCCACCGATAATACGGGCAGGGGTGCGTAATAAGGTTTCAAAATCATCTTGCATATATCCAGCGAGGCTTTATTGTCATCCACAATGATGATTTTTTTCCTGTCCATGACGTTATTCCCACAACCGCGCCCAAGTGAGTGTACCTACTGATCCATCAACACCATTTTTATGCGGCCCCGTATTACCCATGTTGATGCCTTTGTCAATACAACGTTTCTGGAATGCTTTTACGGCCTCAAGCGTAAGCGGCCCGAATTTTCCATCGAGATCGTCATTGTAATAGTCCAGCTCCCGCAGCCGCTTTTGCAGTGTTACCACCGCCTCATCCCGTTTGAACGGCTTGCCGGTGGCGTTAAGAATCCTGCCGGGGTATGCGGGCACCGTGGCTGTCGTTACCGCCGTGCTGACCTTTGAGCCGTTTTCCAGCACAATGAGCGTGTGGCCGTTCTTCACAACAATATCTCCAACCTGCAAATACACATCGCTTTTGAGATATTTGGAATCGGTCAGTTTGGAGAATTTGCCCGTTGCCACAATCGCGGAAACCATATTCCCAGTGTAAATGTCCTTGCTCACTGAAATACCCGCAGCGTTAATACAAACGGCCACGAGTGCGGAGCAGTCAGTTTCACATTTTACCGTGATTTTCGACAAATCGAAATTGAATTTTTGCGCCGCCGAAAATAGGGTAGTGCGCTGATGTTGGTCATACCCAATAGCGTTGTTGGAACAAGCCTGCTGCATGGCCGCCGCTATTTTTTTAGCCGCCGCCGGGTCATTAGCCCGCAAAACCGTGTGCCATGTCGAGGCGTACCATGCGCGGGTTGCAAGCTCTTTTCCCGTTTGATCCCCAGCCGCACCGCCTGCGATTTTTCCGTTTTCATCCATTACTGCGTGTCCAATTTTAATACTCATATTCTTTCTACCTCCTTATTCGTTCGCAAGCCCATCGAGTTGACGTTGCGCGGCATCAATTTCTTCACGCCATGCTGCCCGCTGGGCTTTCATTTCCGCCCAATCAGGGCCGGGATGGCCCTCATATGCTTTAATTGCTTTGTAATCCGTTTCGTTGAGTTTTGATTTCAGCGCGTTAATACGCGCTTCGAGCTTTTGCCTGCCCATGTCTTTGTTCTCCTTTCATCGGCCAACAGCCGAATAGTTTTTCATAAAAATGATCCATGTTGTGGATTGTGCGCCGTGCGTTTTTGTGGGCGATATAGCCCCGCCATGACATATAGCTGGTGTGTATCTGTTCCAGCGTCATGTCCCCGGCATCCAGAAACTTGCGGAATTTCTTCATCTTGCGCCGCTGACGGGTTACGCATTCCCGGCAGGGTCTGGCTACAATGCGGCCGAGGTCGATCCCCGGAAACGTGAAAACATAGGTATACCGCTTTGGGACGTTTTTCTCATTCATCAAAAAGCGGGTAAGGTGCGCCCGTATGTCGGCGCCGTTCTTCCAAAACTCAAGGCCGCTGATGCTGCGCTTGCGCATGAGTACATTGCTCATAATGTCCACCGCCTCCGTATTGTTCGCTGTTTATCCCGCCCCACAAGGGGGCGGGATNNCAGGGGGGCGCGGATGCTGGTGTCGGAGGCCGAGTGGCTGTAGGCATACCCGCCGCTGGAGACACGCGCGCATGAGGTGGAGTTGCCGCTAAGAGCAGTAGAGAGCCACCAGTGGGAGCGATCCCCGCCGTCCCCGATGCCTTTGATCCGTTTCATGTTCTGGGCAAAGATCGGGTATTGCACATAACTGCCCTCGCCGTAAGCGTTGCCGTTTATGCGGGTGCCCCACATGGAGCAGCCGTACACCTCAACCTCGGAGGGCAGCCACAGCTTGCCCGCGGCACCCCATGCCCAGTTGTTATCATCAACCAGCAGGGTGCCCGCTGTGTACCGGAAGGGAAGCAAGGCGCGTTTCGCAACGATAACATTTTTCAATGCTGCAGGCAGCTTGTCATACACGCCGGTGGATGCGTAGTTTACCGCTGTTAGCGTGGGCGTAGCTGCCGCCGTGTTTGGTACGTTCATAGAGAGGCTGTTGAGCCATGCGTACAGGTCGCTGGCAAGCCACGGCATGGGTGATACGGTCGTACCGTTGTTGATACTCACCTTGTTATAAACGTGGGTGTCCGGCCAGCAGTCACGGCTGATAAAATCAATATGGTGGCCCACCGCCGTATCACCGTATCTATAGTAAGTGTCCATACCGGCGATCTCGGCTTTGATATTGTTGCCGCCCGCAACAAACGGGATGTAGTCGCCCACATGGATGCCGGTGAAGTTTCCGGCCTGCGCGCGGGCTTTAATCCACGCCCACACATTGCCGCTATAAGGCGCGGCGGCGATTTCAGCCGCAAACGCCACGGACAGATCAACGCCGGGGTAAAGGCGATCCGCAATAAGCTCCGCCGCCTTTGCCGCCCGTATCGCCAGCGCCGCGTCCGTTTCGCCCGCGTGGGCGTTGATAGCGGCAAAAGCCGTGTTCACATCCTCAAACTGGAACACCTCACCATTCCACTGGGGCAGGGCGAGGGGTTCGCCGGTCGTTCTTGTAAAGTTGGTTGCCATTCGTTTTATTCCTCCGTTTCAATTAAAATATCAATCTGGGATGTGGCATATAAAAGCGCGTCTATCTCCAGCGAGTTCATGCCGAGAGCGTCAATGTATGTAGAACGCAGCCCATGCACAACCTCCGCAAGGGTGGCCCAGCCATCGCCCAGATTTATTTGCAGTTTGCCGTCCTTATACCTGATACCATGCACACCGCCCGCCACCGTTGCGAGGGTGGCTTTGTGCTGGTCAATCTGGTTTTGCAGGTTCGTTGCCTGATTGTCATCCAACTGATCCTGCAAGTTCTGGAACCAGTTCAGAAAATCGGCCTCGCTGTCTGATATAAAAGCGTTGTACCAGTTATAATAGGCGGTGCTGTTGCCGCCCCTAAACCCGGTAAACCATGTATCAAAATCATCCTGCGAGGTGTCCTTGAAGTTGGACAGCCACGCGGCGAGGCCGGTTTCGTTGTCGCTCATAAAAGCGGCCATCCACGCCGTAAACGCATCCGCCGTTGCCTTTGTGTCAAGCTGTAGGCTACTGAACCACGCCCACCATGTATCATAGAGGGCTTGCGTGGGTATGCCCGACACACCATCCCGCATAACACCGCAGTACGCCTCATTGAGGCGCAGGTCGGTGATGTCCGTGGTCAATATGGACGTTGCCCCGGCGCGTATGCGAATGGCTGCGACATAGATTTCATCATAGTCGAGGCTGTTCTGCACCGGCGCGGGCAGCGATGACAAGGCGGGGTTTGTGCCATACGGCCCGTATTTCACCACCACACCGGCCACATTCGCGTTTTTGTCCAGTTGCAGGCAAATGGCGGCATAGCGCGTGAGCGCGCCGTCAGCCGTGGCTATGGCGAGTATGGTGGGGTTGATCTCGTGCAGGCACACGCCCCAATACGCCTCCGCCTTGAGCCACCCGATGCCGGGGGCCAGCGTAACAGTCATATCACCGTTGGCTGTCACGGCATAATGGGTATCAGCGGCGAACACGCCGCGCGTTCGCGTACCAAACCACGCGCCGAGGGCATCCGCCATATAGTCAGTGTTATCAAGCGGAAAACATATCATAGTGTACCTCCTTGCGCGTCAGGCGCAGGGCCGACAAGCCGCCAGCCGCTTTCTCCCGGCTCCCAGACGTTGTTCTCACGGATGCTGATCCAGTGGTTGCCCTCGTGACTTACCCGGTCATCCAGTTGGTAGGCATCGGCGGCAACGGCGGGTTTAATCCACGGCAGCCAGAGCAGTGTTCCGGCGTTCCACACGTCAGCAACCTGCTGTTTTGCCGAAAACTCAATACTGGCGCCTTTGCTCGGCGTTCGTATGCCGCAGCGTTTACACCGGGCAAAAATTTGGGTGTCTTTTTGCTCCAATATAAACTCGCCATCCCCGCCGCATCTGCATTTGTTCAAATAGGTTTCGCTCATTGGTTATCCCTCCAGTGCAAATTCACTCAGGAGGGCAACAATCTTGTTTCCCTCCCGTTCGTAGATCATAGTTACGGATGCAATGCGCGCCGAGGCGTATATGCCGTATTCCGGCAGCTTGATTGGGATGCGGTCGCCCAGCGTGTAGTCCTCGCCGTATGCGATATTGTTTTGAATAATATCGCAGGTGATCGAAAAGGTTTGCAGGTATTCCGCCAGTTTCTCCCTGCCGCGCGCGTCCAGCATCGCGTTATACTGCGCATCCGTATATGTGGCGGTGCTGTAGCTGTATATGGGGTTGCCCTTGTCATCGTATTCGCCGGTGGGGGTTGCCACCTGATACTCCCGCTGTAGGTCGCGCGCGTCAACGTAAAGCTCCCGGCGGCTCTCGCCGGTGAAGTTGCCCAGCGATACGATCCGCACGGTTCTGGCGGCGCCCTCGCCCGCACCGGCAACCACCGCCACATTTTTATAGTCGGTGGTGCCGGACACGATGGAAACGTCCTCGATGTTCCCCACGTCCGTGCCAAAATACCCCCGGTAGTCTGCCGTCAGGTCATTGGCGCGGTTGATCCCTTTGTATACGGTGAAAGTTTCGGCCCCGGTTTCTGGGTTGAAAATTACCTTGAAACCGAGGCCGGAAACCTCCGCCATCTTTTTTAGCGCGTCCAGTACCGAGTTCCAAGTGACCTCCATCACCGCCTGCTCGGTGTAGCCGCGCGCTGCGCCCACCGCAATGGGCAGCCCGCGCTGATTCTTTCGGTAAACGGAATACATACCCGCCTCCGCGTTGGTAATGTTCTCCGTACCCATAATAACCCGGTCACTCAGCAGCTCCGCCGTTATGTCAGCGCGGGCGGTTATCACCTCCTCCGTTTCGGTCTGCGTAATGTCCACATGGCTGATACGCGCCACGGTGTCCGTGTCCGGGTTATATATGCGGTTGCCGTCCACCAGCATGGCAAGGTTGGCGGGCGTTGCCTGCGCGTCAATCTTTACCTCGCCGGGGCTTTGGTAGTGTTCAAGCCACTGCACGGAGTTGTCACGCTGTAGCACCCCGATCCGTTCCCGCGCGGTGTTGTAGATATAAAAATCAGACACCAGACACCACCCCCTCCGGGGCTTCCACCCGCACCCCCAGCCCCTCGCGGTTGGCCGCCGCGTCAATGCGCAGCAGGTTCTCGCCGGGGTTTAGGGTCATGGACAGGTCGCTGTCTATGGAGAGATACTTGAAACCGTTTGTTATCTCCCCGGCGGCGCTGATGCAGGTAATGCCTTTTTGTCCGTAGACCGTGGACGCGATCACCTTTTCCCCGGCGGTCATGGACTTGCGGATCAATATCCGCTTGCCGGTGTCCACATGGTATAATTCCGGGTTCTCCAGTGCGCTGCGGGCGGTAAACACCACCGTAAACTCCACCGGCACATTGCCCCGGTTCTCCACCGTAGAAAAATAGCTGTCACTAAACTGTGACAGCCAGAACGATCTGCCCGCCGCGTTAAACGGAAACTTGAACATTGCCACAAGCCCCGCCACTTGCTGCGCGAGGGAGGCGGTGGTGCGCCAGTAGGGGTATGCCGCATGTAGGCGGGTTTGGAAAAACTGCACTCCGTTACCCGCCGTTATTTCCGGCGTTTTCTCCGGCACCACGTCCAAATACCAGCTCTCGCCGTTTTGCTTAACGGTGAGGGTGGACGGTATCTGCGGCGCAAGCACGGCAATAACCAGCTTGCGGGCGGTGTCTATGGGGTCAAAAATGGCCCCGTCAATCGTGAATGACCGGGGCCGTACACTTTGGCCGGTGATGCTGGCGCCTATCTGCATGGTGCTGCGGTTCTCCGCGATGTCTATCTCCACGCTGCTCATGCCGTCCACGTCCGTGATCCACAGCGGTGAATCATACGCAAATGTTAGCTTGCCGATGCTGTTTTCATAAATGAATACCGTGTTTTCGTTCATACGCGCCCTCCTTTACGGTATTTGGTGCTTAAACCGCCGCAGCATATCCTGCGCCTCCCGGCTGTTCTCCGAGGGCGAGGTGTGCTTTGGCGAGTTAATGGTCTGTTCAAACGTGAAGTAGGTCGCGCTGCCGCCAGCCGCGCCCGCACCGGCCACCTGCGGGATC
>DOMW01000273.1 GCA_003510345.1 Clostridiales bacterium
TAAGGTCGGCGACCTTAGTTATCTGGTAAGACTTGTGGTTCAGCAATGCAGACCAGAATACAGAATAAAAAGATGATTTTGCAGGATTGTAAGGCATGGCTTTCCCCGATCGTGCATGCCTTTGCCTTTAAGGGAGTTTTTAGAACCGCAGGTTCTGAGCCGCCGAAGAGTCAGGTGTTTGCTAACGCCATCCTAAATATAAAATCCGTTTGTGCGAAACGCACATCTGCGTGAGCAAAAATGACCTTATCCGTGGAAAGCCCACGAAAGGGGGCGGAACCCCTTTCGTGTAGGACGGGACTAAAACGTACTCTCTAGAAATACCCCAAAATCGTTTTAGGAACGGCCGTTGTATGAAGGGCCTTACATGGGATACCTTGACCCTATAGGAATACCCGAAAGATAAACTCGGGATACTTCGATAATCTTGTGCTTTTTTGCTGTGCTTTTAAAATGTGATTCGTATAAATGGCCACGCCCCTCATTTCGCATATAGACTTTTATCCAAATTAGTTATAAAATAACAAAGCAACAGGGAACAGACAACCGGTGGGAGAAAATTTTAAGGAGCGAACGAAAAACCCTATGCAAACATGGCTTCTGTTGAAAGATCCTTGCTCGAAAGTTACGCTGCCGACAGAACTTTGGGATTTACCGGCAAACGGCGGTGGGGGGTTCAAGCTTTTTACCAACTTGAACGGCGCATATGAAAAAGACCGCGCCGTATGCGGCGATGAGCGGTACAGCGCCGTACAAGACGGGATGCTATTGAACCGCGTGGAATTGCAGCAAAAGCATGACTGCGATGATCTTTGTTCGCTTGTACTGCGGCTTGCCCGCGATGGCTCCCCTGATTTCTTCAATGAATTCCGCGGCATTTTCAATGGCGTCGTGATCGATAAAGCGGCGGGTTCCGCCCGGGTATACCACTGCCATTTTGGCGGCAACCCCGTGTTTTATTACGCGCAGGGCGATGTGGTTATCGCCTCGCCTGATTTTGGCGCTATCGTTGCCGTGTTGCGGCAAAGTAAACTGCCCTACTCCTTTGACGAAGCGGCGGCGGATGTTTTTCTCGCGTTCCGCTTTATGCTGGACGGGCGCACCCATGTAAAGGAAATACGGCGGCTTGCCCCCGGCAGTTTTCTTATGTGCGGCGAGGGTGCCCCGGTTGAAAAAAGATATTTTATGTTCGACAACAGGGACGCGGCGGATGTTTCCGAAAGCGAAGCGGTGAAAATACTGGACGAAAGCTTTACGAACGCGGTGCGCCGTTGCCTTGAAAAAAACACCGAATATGGTATAACGCGGCATTTAGTCGATTTAAGCGGCGGGTTTGATTCCAGGATACTGAACTGCACCGTGTCAAAGCTGGGGTATAAAAACATTGTAAATGTTTGCTATAGCCAGGGCGATAGCATAGACCAGCACGCTTCGCTTCAAATGGCCCGATTGCTTAAAAATGAATATATCTATAAAACGCTGGATGACGCGTCTTTTCTGTACGACGTAGACGAGATCGTCCGCGTGAACTTTGGCCTTGCCGATTATTCGGCAAGCACAGGCGCGAACCATTTGCTGAAATATCTTGCCGCTTCCCGTTTCGGTTTTGAGCATACCGGGCTGATCGGCGATACGATCACCGGTACGCTGAACCCCGTGCCGCGCCATGTGGGTGTGGAGGAAGGACTGCGCTTGCAAGGGCGGGAGTTGCCGCCGGGTGCCGATATTGGTATCTACCCGAACTATGACCTTTTTGTGCTGTACACCGACGGATTTTTCGGCATGACAAATTCTATGTTTGTGCGGCGGCAATATCTGGAAGTCACTTCGCCGTTTTTGGATGTGGAGTTTACATCCGCCTGCCTTTCCATGCCGATGGAATACCGGTACAACCATGTGGTATACCGCAGGTGGATACGGGAAAAATACCCGGAGGCTTTTAAGATCCCCTCCACGCGCTGCGCGAACCCGGGCGAGCGGATACGGCATTTTGCCTGGTCGCAGGCGCAAAAGGTGCTACGCCGCCGCGCAAACCACGAAAAAAGGCCAAACCGTTACTTCATGAACCCTTTTGAGCATTGGTACGCGACGAACGGGGATATCCGCCGGTTTATCCGTGAATATTACGAGGCGCGCAAAGATTTGCTCGCGCCTTACCCCCAAACGCTTGAAAAGGCGGAGCGGTTGTTTCAGGACGGCACGGTCGTATCGAAACTGAAAGTGCTTACGCTTTTGAGTGTGCTCGAAAACTTTTTCTAACAGGTATCATGAAAAACCATATGTAGCGGGAATATCGCAAAAACCGGCTAAAACCAACGGCAATATTCGGATTATTATGAATATATATAATATGTATAGATAATAGTTCGGATTTTTCTTGCGCTTTTTCCGATGATACGCTATGATAATCGGTAATTCTTCATTCGGAGGCGAAAGGAACAAAACCTATGAAAGTAGCGGTTATTATGGGATCAAAAAGCGACTACCCGGTGCTGGAGGCTACGGTAAAGACATTGCGGGAGTTTGGCGTGCAGCCGGAGGTGCGCGTGCTGTCCGCGCACCGCACGCCGGTAGCCGCGGCGGCGTTTGCCAAAAACGCAAAGGAGAACGGCATAGAGGTCGTTATCGCGGCGGCGGGCAAGGCGGCGCACCTCGCGGGGGTGATCGCCGGGCATACCGTTCTGCCTGTTATTGGCCTGCCCATCAAATCTTCCACGATGGACGGCATGGATTCGCTTCTTTCCACGGTGCAGATGCCCGAAGGGGTTCCGGTCGCCACTGTCGCGATAAACGGCGGCAAAAACGCGGCTATTTTGGCGGTGCAGATGCTTTCGCTCAAATATGCCGGGTTGGGAAAAGCGCTGGAACAGTATAAAGCCGATATGGAGCGCAGTGTGCTTGCGGCGGACAGCGCGCTGCAAAAAGAATTGGAAGGGTAAGCTATGGGAATCACGTATAAAGACGCCGGGGTAGACGT
>DOMW01000086.1:0-993 GCA_003510345.1 Clostridiales bacterium
TCAGCGCCGCACACCGCGCCGTTTGGCAGCAGCACCACGCTCACGCCGGTAAGCCCGTCCGTATCTTGCGCGTGGCCCACTGTAAGCCCCGCGATATCCGTTATACTTCCGTTATACATATTGGTCGCGCCCTCTTACGGACACTTCGCCCGCATGAAAGCTCCTCTCCTCTTCCCCTATTTTCACCCTGATCTCCCCATTCCCGCCAAAACCGGCGCACACGCCCTGCCAGCTTGCCTGCCCGTCCGAAACGGTGATTTCCCTGCCCAGCACAACGCTCCGCTCGCGGTAGGCCGGCATCAGCGCGTCCATACCGCCCGCGATATACGCGCCCATCCACCGCTTTACCTGCCGCACAAGCGCGGCGGCAAGCCGCACACGGTCTATGCGCCCGCCCTTTATCATGCGCAGGGAGATAGCGCGGCCGCTGATCTCCCCGGAAAAACGCCGTTGGTTCGCGTTGATCCCCGCACCGCATACCAAAAACTCAACTTTATCCATATCCGCGCTCATTTCCGTCAGTATGCCGCAGATTTTCTTTGCCCCGTATACGACGTCGTTTGGCCATTTTACGCCCGTTTTTATGCCAACCTCTTCAAAAATCGCATCCGAAACGCCCAGCGCGACGGCAAAATTCATCGCGGGCGCCCTACCTGGCGGCAAGTCGGGCCTGCACACAAAGCTCATCTGCACCGCTTCGCCGGGGTTGGAGGCCCACGCCCTGCCCAAACGGCCTTTACCGCCCGACTGGTGCTCGGCAACCACCACAAAAAAATCACTTTCCCTTTGCCGCGCAAGCAGTTTGCCCTGCGTGTTTGTGGAATCCGTCTCCGCAAACCACACGATATCGGCAGGCTGCGCAAGGTACAGGTTGATATACTCACTTTTCAAAAGGTCGGGAATGCGGACAAGCCTGTAGCCCTTGTTTGTGTGCGCTTCTATTTCGCATCCGTCCTCTTTCAAAGCTTTGATATGCTTCCAAACGCTTGCGCG
>DOMW01000086.1:1007-1165 GCA_003510345.1 Clostridiales bacterium
GCAATATTTTCAATATATCAGCTTTCATCCAGTTTCTCTACCGCACGCCTGATCTCTTCGTATTCAAACCCTTTTTGCAGAAGAGACCGGATTATTTTTTGTTTGCGTTTTTGGGGTTCTTCCCCCTTGTGCCTTTCATACAGCCGCGCCGCCTGCGC
>DOMW01000086.1:1352-4219 GCA_003510345.1 Clostridiales bacterium
TTTTCCGTGCGCATCTTACTTGCGACAAATTTAAGCGCTGTTTCGACCGCGTATGTTTTGCCGTCCTCTTCTTTGATTTCACTTACGGCGCATTCGGAAAGCTCGGCGGATTTTTTTATCTTACAACGGACGGCGGTCTCTATGTAACAGGAAAAGGAGTACGCGCCGTCAAGATATATGTTGACGCGGTTTTTATTTCTTTTTCCGGGCACGACATCCGTAACGATCATGTAGTATATTATACCGTTGTTGTTAAAATTTGAAAAGGGTTAATCTTAATACCGCAATTTGCATTTTCCCGGCAAATGCGCTAAACTAATGAGCATGAAAAAAAGAATCTTTTTATGTATCATAGCTATATTTTTACTTGTGCCCCTCCTCATCGGCACATCCTCAGCCGATAGCGCGGTGGTAAAGCAAGGCGATACGGGCAGCGACGTTTACGCGATACAGCGCAGGCTCAACGAGCTGGGGTATTTGAATTACCGGCCCACCGGCAAATTCAGCGACATGACGGCGCAGGCTGTACGCCAGTTTCAGCAAATCAACGATATTGCCCCGGACGGGCAGGTTGGCAGGTCTACCATGCAGGCCATCTTTTCGGATACCGCCAAACGCAATGTGATCAACCCGGAATTCAAGCGCATTGTGGGCATTCCGTATAGCGGCGAAGTGACGGAAAAAGGCGCGCTTTCCGCATGGGAGACGGTAGACGCCATCTTTCGCGTGGGCACAAAAGCGCAAATAACGGATTACAACAGCGGGCAAACATTTGGGGTGACGCGCGTGGGCGGCGCGCGGTGCGCGCAGGTCGTACCCGAAACCGAAGAAGATTATACGGTATATTCCGAAGTGTTTCGCGGCGAAACGTGGGAACACCGGCCGGTGCTCGTCACGATAAACGGCGTCTCATACGCCGCTTCCCTCTTTGGCCAGCCCACCGGCACGCGGGCGCATAACGCAAGTGGGATGCTTGGGTATACCATACTCTATTTCAACAACAGCCGGACGGATATTTTTGAGCTGGCCGACGAGGAACATATCCTCGCGCTCACCGGAATAGCCGCGGACGCGTCGTAGCGGCATTAGGCAACACGCTATCTCACTCGTGCTAATAAGTGTGGGTTTGCAGGTATTTCTAATTGGGTAATTATATAAAAACTACTCCGAACCCGCCGTATCCCCTGTTTCTTCCCCGGCGCCATCCCCCGTTTGCAGCGCCGCCGGGGTTTCTTCCGTTTGTTCCGGGGTTTCCTCCGCCGGTTCCGCGCTTGCCGCGCCCGGCGTATAACTGATATACCATTCAGAGATATTCGCGAAAACAGCGTTTTGCCGCGGATTTTTAATATTCTTTATGCCATCCGCGCACAATATGGAATTCATGCGGTAATAAAGGCCGATCTGCGGCACGCGCTCTGTCAGCACACGCTGCAAATCGCTGTACGCGGCAACCATCTCGTCTTCGGTTACGGCGGCGGCGCACACGCTTATCGCCTGGTTTATCTCATCGTTTTGCACATGGCCGTAATTCCCCGCCCCGCTCGCGCCAAAGAGATACTCCATATCGGGAACGGCGTCCAGATAAAAACTGCAATACGCCAGGTCGAACCCGCCGCCCTCCAGCAAAGTCATGTAACCCTCTTGTTCCTGCTCGAGTATTTTTAGCTCTATGCCCACCTCCGCAAGCTGCTTTCGGATTGCTTTGGCTGCTTCTTTTTTATAGGCTTGCTCCCTGTCGTCTAAAACGATCATGTCCAGCCGCAGCACCTTGCCTTCGCCATTCGGTTCAGACCGGTAACCCGCGGCCTGCAATAGCTCCCGCGCCAGTTTCCGGTCGTAGTCGCTTATTTTGTATTTCGATTCATACGCGTAAAAATCGGGCGCGATGGGCAGGTTCGTGGGCACGCCATGATTCAAAAGCACGGTGGAAAGTATCTCCCGCCTGTCTATGGCATAGGAGATCGCCTGCCGGATATTCACATCTTTCATTTCAACGGAGATTTGATTGGGAATGATGCAGTCATAGTAATTCGTCATATAGTCGATCACTTGCGTTTCCTGCGGCTGCTTATATTTTCCCGCGTACAGCACGTCGGTCGTAACAAAATCGATCATACTGCTCTGTTCCGCCTCGATCTTCTGCTCCATGCCCCCGACCGGCTTTGCGACGATCTTCTCGATATAAGGCGGTTCCTTCCACCACAAGTCATTCTGCACAAGCGCCATTTGCCCGCCCGCCTCATACGATTCCACCTTGTACGGCCCCGTCCCAACAGGCAGCTCGCCCGCGTCCAGCGCTTCATTCCGCACAGGAAACGTCATAAAATGTAGCACGGCGCTGCCCGGTTTGTTTGCCGTGAGCTTAACCGTCCGCTCGTCCGGCGTTTCGATACTTGCCACCGCGGCGCCAAAGCGGGCATACCGGTTAGCCTCGCCGTCCGCCGTCTCCGCGCCGCCTCCCTGCGGCTCGCCTTCTTCCCCATCTTCGGGCGCGGTCGTTTCATTTTGCGCGCGCGCTTTTTCCGCGCTGTATTTGATATCGGCGGATGTAAGCTTTGTTCCGTCCGAGAAATACACGTCGTCCCGAAGCGTAAAGGTAAACACTGTTTTTGTCTCGTCCAGTTGAATGTGGTCAACAAGGTTATTGACAAGCCTCCCGCTCGACTCATATTTCAGCGGTGTCTCATAGATCAGCCCAAGCAGGTTGATCAAATCTTCCGACTTTGCTTTAAGCGGGTCGAACGAATCTACCTGCGCGGGCATGGCAATAAAAAGGTCCCCGCCGCGGCGCGCGGTTTGCTCGTCGCTTGCCGAAGAAACCGCACGGCTCGATATGAGGCGCGAAGACACGGTTACCTTTTTTGCCA
>DOMW01000018.1 GCA_003510345.1 Clostridiales bacterium
GATTTTACAAGGTTTCGTATTAAGAGCAAGGAAATCACCTCTTTCCTGAAAAAATTACCATATGGCAATTAGATTATATAACACAGTCACGCGACTGTCAATAGAAATTGAGAATCTGGCATCCGAAGGGTAATTCCGGGAGTGGCTATTTGCATGGTTCCATCTTTGTATAGGCAATAGCGGCACACATACCTGATGCACACCAAAATCGCCGGGTGCCTCTCTTTTTCCTCTATTTTCNNTAGAAAAAACGTGCCTTTCTATTCGTGGATTTATTCTATACATAGGGCAGCGTTTTTTCTCATAGCGGAGTGCCTTTCCTGCTTTATCCTTGACGAAGCGCCTGATGAACCGCCCGCGCGCGTGGCGACCAGCCCACCATCATCTTTCCCGCGCACAGCGCGGGAAAGGTTCTACCAATCAACTTAAAAAGCCTGTACCGCCCGGCGCAACAAAATTCTGTGTTGCCAATGATACTAAAACTCTTACTACACACAAAACGGCCACTCCCGCAATTGATTTTTTGTGGGCGCTGCATTATACTTTATTCTGATACTTGTTAAAGCGGAAGGAAAGAAAGCAATATGATAAGGCTTTGTGTCGCACCCGAAAATAAGGGAATGAAGCTGTCTGAATATGTGGTGGCGTCGCTGCCCGAGCTTGCGCGCGCCAACCTCAGGAAAATGATTAAAAAGGGCGATATCAAGCTGAACGGCGGTCTCCTCAGAAAAGACATGGAAGTAGATGAGGATGATGTGGTGGAGGTGTATCTCCCGGTGGAGTTTGAACGCGCGCCGGCGATGGATATCTGTTATGAGGACGACAACATCATCGTGCTGAATAAACAACCCGGCATGGCGGTAACGGGCGGAGCGGGGCAAAGCGCGCCCGATTTGATGTCCATGGTTATCAACTATATGAAGAAAAAAGGGGAATATTTCGAGGATTCCGGGTATATCCCGTTTCCCTGCCACAAGCTGGATATCTACACAGGCGGGTTGGTGCTGTTTGCCAAGAACGGCGACATGTTTGAGGTCATACGGGAAGCGCAGCGGCAGCGCAGGATAAAGCGGATTTTCCAGGCGATCGTGAAAGGCAGGCCGGAGGAAGATCGTGGGGAATTTCAGCATTTCTTTTTGCAGGAAGGGGAAACAAAATATCATATCTCCGAAAAGAAAATGCGGGATTCGGCGCCTATCTACACAAAGTACCGCGTGCTCAAGGCAAACGGAACGTGCAGCCTGCTTGAACTGGAACCGGTGACGCAAATCTACAACCAGGAGCGCGCGCACCTCGAGGCGGCGGGGTATCCTGTTTTGGGAGACAATGTGTTTGGCATAGCGCGGCTCAACAAAAAGCTTGGTATTCGCTACCAGGCGCTGTGGGCAACGGAAATACGTTTCGCGACAGGTGTGAATAACTTGCTGGAATACCTGAACGGAAAAAAAGTAGTGGCGGGCGACATCGGGTTCCCAATGGTGAACCTGTAATACGGAATGGTGTACTACTATGTTTGTGGCGGCAGGATGGGACGACTACCAAATACTCGACGCGGGCGGCGGCATGAAGCTGGAGCGCTGGGGTGATTATATGCTCGCGCGGCCCGACCCACAGGCAATCTGGGAAAAGCAGGCGCCCAAGCTTTGGGAGCGGGCGCACGCGGCCTATCACCGTAGCGGCGAAGGGGGCGGAAGCTGGGAATTTGCTAAATCCCTGCCCGACCGCTGGGCGGTGCGCTATAAACACCTCTCGTTTTACGTGCGGCCTACCGGCTTTAAGCACACGGGGCTTTTCCCCGAACAGGCGGCGAATTGGGATTTTATGATGGAAATGGTGGGAAACGCCGGTTTTACGCCAAATGTACTCAATTTGTTTGCCTATACGGGCGGCGCGACACTGGCATGCGCAAGTGCGGGTGCGCGCGTGACGCACATCGACGCAGCAAAAAGCATGAACGGCTGGGCAAAGGAAAACCTCGCGCTTTCCGGGCTTTCAGACAGACCTGTGCGCATATTGGCGGACGACTGCTTAAAATTTGTAGGCCGTGAACAGCGGCGCGGCAATAAATATGACGCGATACTAATGGACCCGCCCTCTTATGGCAGGGGCGCGGGCGGGCAAGTATTCCGCACGGAAGACGACCTGTTTGCGTTGGTGCGGGAGACGGCAAAGCTGCTTTCTGATACGCCGCTTTTTTTCATCATCAATTCGTATACAACCGGGCTTTCCTCTGTTGTCACGCGCAATATGCTCAAAATATGCCTCGCGGGGCGTGGCGGCGCGGTGGAAAACGCCGACCTCGTCCTGCCTGTGGAAAAACAGGCGGTGCTGCTGCCATGCGGGGCTACGGCGAGATGGCGCGCATGAACAGGCCAAACATCCTCTATGAGGACAATCATATCATCGTAGCCGTAAAGCCGCGGAATATGCCTTCGCAGGCGGACAGCAGCGGGGATATGGATTTTCTTTCCGGAGTGCGGGAATACGTGCGCGTCACATACAACAAACCGGGCAAAGCGTACCTGGGCCTTGTGCACCGGTTGGACCGCCCGGCGGGCGGCGTGATGGTGTTTGCTCGCACTTCCAAGGCGGCGGCGCGGCTTGCCGGACAGATGCGGCGGCATACCTTTGAAAAGGATTATCTTGTGGTAACACGGGCGGGGATTCCAAAGGCTGGCACGTTGAAGGACTGGCTTTTAAAAGACAGCGCGGCCAACCGTACCCGCGTGGCAAAAGAAGGGGAAGCCGGGGCAAAATACGCCGAGCTTTCCTACAGAGTTGCCGGGGAGAAGGAGGGGCTTGCGCTGCTCAAAATACGGCTTGTAACGGGCCGTTCGCACCAAATACGCGTGCAACTGAGCCACATGGGCGCGCCGCTCGTAGGCGATGTGAAATATGGCGGCAGTAAGAATGATACGCTGTGCCTGTGGGCATGGGGCGTGCGTTTTTTGCATCCAACGCGACAGACAAAAATGGAGTTTTATTATCCACCGCCTGCTGTTTACCCATGGAATTTATTCGGGATCGTACAATAAAAAAAGGTGCAAAATATGCCAAAGAGATGAAGATTGAATTGGTGTCGTTCCCAGGTAAGTGCTGCTTAAAGCGGGTTCATATCCCCAGTCCCTGGGCAAGCCTACTGAAATACGAATCCATATTTTACTGTGCAAATATCTTGAATTTACGTTTGGGTATTCCTCTGTGGTCAANNTAAAAACTCCCTTAAAGGCAAAGACATGAACAATCGCGGGAACCATGCCTTACAACCATACAAACTTATTTCACTTATTCCGTATTCTGGTCTACATTGCTGAATCGCAGGACTTCTCGGATAACTAAGGTCGCGGGCC
>DOMW01000292.1 GCA_003510345.1 Clostridiales bacterium
GGCGGCGGCGCGTTTTCCGGCAAAGACCCCTCCAAGGTAGACAGAAGCGCGGCATACGCGGCGCGCCATGTGGCAAAGAACATCGTGGCGGCAGGCCTTGCCGACAGGTGCGAGATACAGCTTGCCTACGCGATCGGTGTGGCGAACCCGGTATCCATTTTTGTGGAAACGTTTGGCACGGGAAAGCTGCCCGCGCCGGAAATCGCGGACATCATCACAAGGTTGTTTGACCTCAGGCCGGATGGCATTATAAACCGGCTTAAACTGCGCGCGCCCCTGTATAGGCAGACGGCGGCATACGGCCATTTTGGGCGGCCCGACCTCGACCTGCCGTGGGAGCGGCTTGATATGGTGGACGCGATCAAAAAGGAAGCGAAACTGTAGACGCGCTATGTAATGCAGGAAATTACAGGTACGGTAGTCAATAAAATATACGAAAGCGCGGACGGTTACGCCGTGATGGAGATAGAAGGGCAAACGCCCGCCGTGGTGGTGGGCAATATGCCCGACCTGAATCCGGGGGAAACCGCGCGCTTTTTTGGTGTATTCAAAAACCATCCGCGTTTCGGTTCGCAGTTTGCTGTGTCCTCGTATGAAAGCATGCTGCCCGACGACCCGAACGATATCGTGCTGTTCTTATCCGGCGGGTTTATCAAAGGGCTGGGCGAGGTGCTTGCCACGCGTATTGTGGAAGAATTTGGCGAAGATACGTTCGACGTAATAGAGAACGACCCCATGCGGCTTGCCGGGGTGAAAGGCATTTCCCGGCGGCTGGCACGCGATGTGAACGGTGCGTTCATGGGCTACGCGCGAAAAAAGCACGTGTATACGGCGCTGATGGGCATGGGGCTTACGGCACATCAGGCAAACGTGATAGAGCGGGAACTGGGCGGCGGCGCGGCGGAATTGCTGCGGGAAAACCCATACCTTTTGATCGACAAGGTGCGTGGCATGGATTTTATGACGGCAGATAAAATCGCGCGGAAAATCGGTATCGCGGAGGATTCGCCGTTCCGCATACAAAACGGCATTCTGAATGTGCTGAAAAAAATGCTGGCGCAGGGAAACATGTATGTGATGCGCGCGCGGCTCGTCCCGCATGTGGCTGAGCGGCTGTTTGTGGGCGAGGCGCTGGTAGAGAAAAACCTGCTTACGCTTGCGCTGGAAAAGCGGGTGGCCTTAAAAAGCTACGCGCGGGATTTTCAGGTCGTATACCTGAAAAGCGCCTGCCAAGCGGAGCAAAAAGTGGCCGCGCGGCTCTTTTGCATGGCGGGCAGCGCGCCGGGTACGCCTATAAAGAATGTGGATAAATTGCTTAAGAAGCGCAGCAAAAGCCTATCGCTTACCGAAGAACAGGAACAGGCGGTGCTTGCCGCCGTTATGAGCCGGGTGTGCGTGATCACCGGGGGGCCGGGCACAGGCAAGACGACGATATTAAAAGCGGTTTTAGAGCTTCTTTCCGCCGCCGGGCTTTCGTGCGCGCTTGCCGCGCCCACCGGGAGGGCCGCGAAACGTATGCAGGAAGCGACGGGTGAGGAAGCGAAAACGCTGCACCGGCTGCTGGAATATTCCTACGACGAAGATGCGTTCCAGTGTTATTTTTCCCGTAACGCGGAAAACCCGCTGCCGCACGACGCGGTCATTGTGGACGAGGTTTCCATGCTGGATATCTACCTGATGGGCAGCCTACTTGACGCGGTGGGGGAAGGCGCGCGGCTGATCCTCGTGGGCGACGCCGACCAGCTTCCTTCGGTGGGGCCGGGTAATGTGATGCGCGATATACTGTCGTCCGGCGCTGCGCCGTCTGTTAAGCTCACGTATCATTTCCGCAACGCGGGGAAGATCGCGGATGCCGCGCATGAGATATTACTGGGGGACATACCCGAACCCGACGGCAGGGAACTGGTCTTTTTGGAATGCGCCGGTGTGCAGCAGAGCGCGCGGGCGGTGCAGGAAACCTATGTGGAGCTTGTGCGCAAGGGAACGGATGTGCAGGTACTTGCGCCCATAAAGCGGACGGAGCTGGGCACGGTAGCCTTAAACGCCTTGCTGCGCGACACGGTGAACCCCAAAAGGCCCGACAAAAACGAGCTGCTCTTTGGCGACCGCCTGTTTCGCGTGGGCGACCGCGTGATGCAGGTCAAAAACAACTACGCGCGCAAATGGGAAGACCCGCATTCCCTCGGCTATGGCGAGGGTGTGTTCAACGGCGATATCGGCGTGGTCGCGGGGATCGGCGGCGGGCAATTGGCCGTGCAGTTTGAGGATGGCCGGTTCTCCCGTTACGACGCGCCCGACCTGGCGGAACTGGATGGCGCGTTTGCCTACACCATCCATAAATCGCAGGGCAGCGAGTTTGACGTCGTATTGCTGCCGCTTTACTACCAGCCCAACCCGTTTTTCACCCGCAACCTGCTGTATACCGGCGTAACGCGCGCGCGAAAAAAAGTAATTATTATAGGAAATAAGAATACTTTTCGCTATATGATAGGGAACAGCGCGCGGGGCATGCGGGCGACTGGGCTTTCCAAAGAGCTCAAGCATTTGCGGGGGGTCATGGGCACATGAGCGTGTGGAAACAGCTCTCCGCCCGGCTTGCTTCCACAGGGCGGCAGTGCGTGTATTGCGGCAGGGAGATACCGGCAAAAGCCGCACTTTGCGCCGCGTGCGCGCAAGACGAGCAAAAGTGTTATGCCGGAGCCGAAAGCGGCGGCATACCGCATGTATTTCGCTATGAGGGTGTGGTGCGCGCGCTCATCCTCAAGCTGAAGTATGACGACCGGAAGGACCTGGCGGTGTTCGCGGCGGCGCGTATGTTTCGGTATTGTACACTGCACGGCCTTCGCGCCGATGTCGTCACCTATGTTCCGGTGCACAAAAACAGGCTTAAAGCACGCGGATTTGACCAGAGCGCCTGCATCGCGCGCGAGCTTGCGCGGCTTTTGGGAGTGCCTTGTGAAACGCTGCTGGTGCGTGTGAAAGATACGAAGCCGCAATTTGACCTGTCCCCGGGGGAACGAAGGGAGAACATGAAAGAAGCCTTTCGGCTTGCGGGAAAAGAAAGCGGCTTTGCGGGAAAAAGGGTGCTCGTAGTGGACGATATTTACACGACGGGCACGACGATGCAGGCCTGTCTCGCGTGCCTTTCCCATGCGGAAGCGGTTCCGTTTGTTTTGAGTAAGGAGTATGAGAATACAGAAAATGATTGATGTTGGCGTTTCTTGACACATTAAACGGCTGATAAAACTATCGGGTATTCCTATTGGGTCAAGGTGCCTGCGGCGCAATTTAATGCCTCCGGCGGTTCAGAACNNTACGGTTCTAAAAACTCCCTTTTCGCCTGTGCCTTTCATCTGTACATTCAATCCCGATTCCGAGTTCTTCGGATTGCAAATCAGGTTTTTCTACACCCTTACCGAATTCAAATTTACCAATATCATAGTTATATATTCTGCAAAAATCAATTAGGTTAAAAAGCTCTCTGCGGTCCTTATCAAGTACAGTCATAGCAATAACTCCTCTCCTTTAGACCCACCCGTGAACACCTTATTCATGCTCATAAAACCGGTGCAGCTCCTTTGTAAGCTCGGCGGCGGTGAGCGGCTGGCTGAAAAAGTAGCCCTGAATATAATCCGCGCCGTTCTTTTTTACGAGCTTTCGCTGCCCCTGTGTTTCCACACCCTCGGCTATGAGCTGTTTATCCGCGACATGCGCCAATTCAACCATGGTATGGAACGGGTTTAACAGATAACTGTCGTCTTCAATATTCTGCACAAACTGCCGTTCCGTTTTGAGTATGCCCACAGGCATGTCTTTTAACCGCTGGAAGGAAGAATACCCCACGCCGAAATCATCTAACGCGACGGAGATATCGTGGTTACGCAGAGTTTGTATGATCATCTGGTTGTGAGCGCTGAACATATGTTCCATACTTTCGGTGATCTCCATGCAAAGGCAGCTACCGGGAAACGCGTGTTTTTTTAATATGCGGAGCACCTTTTTCGCAAGCGTTTCATCCGATATTTGTAACGGCGAGAAATTTACGTCAAGGAAAAAGCCGGGCAATTGATCGAGCTTCCACTCTTTGCATTGCCGCACCGCTTCTTCAAGGACCCATTGCCCTACCGTGTCGATAAGCCCCAGGCGTTCCGCGTCGCGTATTAAAGATATCGGGGGGGATGAAACCGCCGCCGGGGAGCTGCCACCGGCAGAGCGCCTCCAGCCCGCACCATTTGCCGGAAATGGCGTCTACAATAGGCTGGTAACGAAGCGAAAAACCCTGCATTCCGTTTGAAACGGCGTTTTTAAAATTGACCTCGAGTTCCAGTCGCTCTTTGAAAAGGCGGTCCGTCTCTTCGCCGTAAATAGCGACGGTGTTTCCCGCGCGCGCGGTATCCATGGCGCGTTCCACCAGGCTTGCCAGGCTGTCATTTTCATTGAAAGCCACTTGCCCGTCTATGATGCACATAGATACGCTACAAGAGACGTAGGAATCCTTCCCGTGGATATGCAATACCCACTGGTCGTCAAACCGGTCGTTTATCATCATCGCAAGCTGGCTGACCTGCACAATGGAATGGTTCCGGAGCAGAATGCAAAATTCATCGCCGTCAATGCGGTAGATCGCCGCGTCCGGCCCCAATTTTTCCTGTATCCAGTTGATGATCACCCAAAGAAGCGAATCGCCGGCGATCCTTCCGTACACGTCGTTGATGTGCCGCAATTCTTTGATGTCGAGGCAGATCAGAAAGGGGACGCCGGTTTCCGCCCGGCTGAAATCCTGCGAGAGCTTGAGCATATTGGGCAGGTGCATCGCCGGGTCATAGAATGCCAGTTCCTCCAGCTCACGCTGCATGTTCCGTTCGTATGTGATATCTGAAAAAGTGACCATCACGGCCGGGCGCCCATCCGTCCAGTTGATGACCTGCAAAGTGCGCCGCAGCCACAGGCTGGCTTTTGGAAGGTGAACGTCGTCTTTTTTCGTATAGCCGGGGGGTTCTTTGTTTATAGCGGACGCGCGCGGGCAGCCCACGCATAAACCGGCGCTTGCGCCCATGCTCAATAAGAAGTCCCGGCAATTCATTTTTACGAGCGTTTCCCCGGGTATGCCGCTGATCTTCGACGCTTGCTTGTTCGCGATCAGTATATCCCCGGAATCGAAGTCGCAAACATACATGGCGGCGTCGGCGGAATCGATAAAGCGGGTGAGCGTTTCCTCCGTCAGCTTCAGCTCATTCGCAAGTTTGGCGAGCGCCCTGTTTTTCTTTTTCGCGGCAAAGCCTACATGCGCTAGCTTCACCAGCGTTTCGCTGAGCGAAATAAGGTAATCGAAAACAGATTCGAATTGTTTTTCCGAAAACACGGGAATTTTACAGAGCGCGTCCTTTAGTTCCGCTTCGGCCGACCCTGTGGCCCGAGCGGCGGCGGCCAGCACTTCATCGGATGGGTCGCTTAGGCGCACCTGCCCGAGTATCCAGCACCCAAGGAGTGTCTTTCCGAGGAAAATGGGGACGGACGCGGTGATAAGGCCCGAAAGCGGGCATATCATTTTGGCCGGTTTTTGGGTCTCGATGTTTTCCCGGATCAATTGCGCATGGATTCCGGCACATTTTTGGGCAATTGACGTATTGCCGCGCATCAGGGTGCAGAACCCGCTCAGGTTACTTGGCTTTGTAAGCGGCTTTCCGTTTGGATCGAGCACAACAGAAGTAATGCCCGCGACATCGGCAAAACAATCCTGCATTTTTTGCAGGTGCGCAATATCGATTATTTCCGTCAAAAATGGCTTATTCCCGGACATCCGGTTTCCCCCTAAGATGCGTTTTCAAAAGCAATGGCACCCTAAAGGCACAAGAGCTTCCGAACAAAAAAATACAACTTTTTATAGGTTCTCCATTGATTCAAAAAATTGCAGAAACCATGAAAATTTTAACATTTTCATATTGTGCATGTCAAGTAAAACGGATGATGCAGGATGATGCAGGGGCGTATATCATTTTGTATACAAAACCGCATGTTTTTTGCAACCTGCCGCAAATCATAGTATAATAATATTATTATGCTGAAAACAACAGACAGGCATGGGTGTCGATAAATGAAGAGAAAGATTGCTTTGCTGCTTTTTGCCGTGTTGCTTTGCTGCCACGCGGGGGTACTTTCCGCTTGCGCCGCTTATATGGACGGCGCCGCTACGACGGGAAACGCGTTTGTGCAGAAGCTGGTGGACAGGGATTATGCCGCCGCTTATGAATATGTGTATGTGCTTACGCCCGACGTCAAAACAAAAAGTGACTTTGGGGAGCGTTTCCGCAATATCTATGACGCGCTCCAAATAACGGATATTCAATTACTTTCCCGGGATATTACGCAAAAGGACGGTGAGCAAAACGAATACCTTTTGACGTATTCGCTGCAAATGCAGAGCGGCATTCTGGGAACGGTGACCTACGATTATTCCGCAGATATCGTGGCGACGCCCCTTGGGTATACGGTGTTGTATACGCCTTCGCTGATACTGCCTTCCCTTGAGGAGGGCGACAAAGTGCGCGTGACAAACCGGCAGGGCGCGCGGGGCGAAATTTTTTCTTCCGACGGCAAACTGCTTGCGCAGAACAGTTTTGCGCAATGTATCTATATCGACCTTGAGAAAGACCCGGATATCGAACAGGTGAAGGGCCTGCTTGCCTCCCTTTTTGGCGCGGATCCCGCGCAGATACAGAAGAAATATGACAACGCGGTGGAAAAGGAATACCCGCTTGAGGTGCTGCTGTCTTTCCCGCGCGATACGGTCACACTTGCGGAAAAAGAACAGATCGAGGCAGTGAACGGCCTGGGGATAGACGACGAACGGTTGTCGCCCTCGCGGTATTACCCGTTCAGCGATAATACCGCGCACATGATCGGGTATATGGGTTCGCCTTCCGAAGAGCAACTGGCGCAGAACGCGGACGCCGGCATCACGGCATATTCCATCGTGGGCAAAACGGGCATCGAGTCCGCTTATGAAGAGACGCTGCGCGGCACGGATGGGCGCGTCATTTATATTGAAAACGACAAAGGCGAGGTTAAGGAAACACTCTATGAAGAACCGCACGAAGACGGGTCGGATATAACGCTTACAATTGATTCCAAGGCGCAAAACGCGGCGTATACGCTGCTTGCGGCAAACTGCGCGGAAGACCAGAGCGGTGTGGTGATCGCCATGCACTACGATACGGGCGAAGTGGAGGCGATGGTGAGCTATCCGTCGTTTGACAGCAACCTGTTCAATTTCCCCGTAAAAGAGGAAGTATACGCGTATTACACGGCGGATGAGAACCAGGACCCGCTTTTCGCACGCGCCACGCAGGCGCTTTATATGCCCGGCTCTACATTCAAGCCGTTTTCCTCTATCCCTGCCATACGCGCCGGCTGGCTGCAAGACGATTATTCGCCGGAGATCACGCTGGAGCCGCTTACCACACGGGAGGGCGACAGGTGGACGCCCAGCGAGGACGGGTTCCCCTGCTACACGCCTATTTACCGCTACGAGACGCCCGAAGCATTTACCTATACGATCGCGATGAAATCTTCCGACAACATCTATTTTGCCTATGTGGCGCTGCAAACGGACATGGAGCCTTTCCTCGCCTATATGCGGGAGATCGGCATGGGTGAAAAGCCGGATTTTGAGCTGCCGCTCGCCACCTCCAACGCAATAGAGGCCGACCCGGCGGGCGACGACAACAGCAATTACCATATGCTGGCGCAGGCGGGCTACGGCACTGGCGAGGTACAGATGACCCCTGTACAGATGGCCAGCCTGTATACGGCAATCACGAACGATGGTGATATCGTAAACCCCACGATCGTAGACAAGGTGTCGCGCAGTGTGGACGATGTGGAGGCGGTGGAATGGGAAAACAGCCGCACCATTTTTAAAGAAAACATTATGGATCAAAAGGCCATAGGCATGATTCAAACGGCGCTTAGGCGCGTGGTGCAGGACGGCACGGTGTACGCGGCGAATTTGCAGGACGTTCCCGGGTTGCTCGCTAAAACGGGAACGGCGCAGATGGGCACGCAGGATAACATCGAAAGGGAGATCAACTGGGTAGTCGCCCTAAACCCCAATAACAAAATGTTGTACCTTGTGCTGCTCGAGACGGATTTGGACGAGGGCACCGAGCGCAAGCTGGCTATACTGCACGGGCTGGTGAAGTCGGAAAATTACGATGCCGCAGTGCAAATGCAGATACCGGAGTTGGAGGAAGAACCGGCGGCGCCGGAAGATGGCGCGGACGGCGGGCAGCCGGAAGGTGATACGCTCGAGGATGGCGATGGGCAACCGGAGGAATAATGGGCAACAGTACGGACGATGTGAATTTGCGGGAATGGGTCGAGCGGGATAAGGACAGGCAGCGGGAGGAAGGCTGCGGCGGTTGCCACGGCGCAAGCGTGGATAAGGGCGGCTGCCCATGCCGCGATGGACACTGCGGGGCGGAGGCTGATGCGGGGGTGATTGACCGTGTGCCGCTTATAGTTGATTAGGGATGCCTTAAACACGGCGCGAGGGCTGCGTGGGCGTAGATATTGGTTCGCCGGACGGTACAGACTTCTTATGCTGATGGGTTCAACCTTTCCCGCGCTACGCGCGGGAAAGGTGCGGGTGAGCCGCCCGTTACGCGGGCAGGCGGTTCATCAGGCGCTCCGTCATTAATAAAGCAAGAAGGGCACTCCGCTAAGAGAAAAAACGCTGCCCGTGATAGAGTAATTCTACAAATAGAAAGGTGCGTTTTTTCTAATCCATTCTTCACCGCCCGCCCGCGTGCCGAACGGGGGAAAATAGAGGAAGTGGAGAGACGCCCGGCGTAAGGGCGTATAGCGCACTTAAGCCGCCGCTGTCAAACCCACGCACGGATGAGATGGGCCACTTCCGGGCGGTGCAAACCGCTTTACACAAAACTTCCGATTGTGATAGAATAATACTCAGTTCGTTGCCTTAAGGAGAACAAGGTTGCAGCCTAAAATAAGTATCATCGTGCCTATGTACAAAGCGGAAAAAACGGCCGCGCGCTGCCTGGAAAGCCTGCTTACGCAGACATGCCGCGCTATTGAGGTCGTCGTGGTGGACGACGGCTCGCCGGACGGCGGCTTTTGTATCGTAGAGGAATACGCGCAAAAAGACAGCCGTATCCGCCTGTTTCGCACGGAAAACCGGGGGCAGGGCGCGGCGCGCAATTTCGGTATACGGCAGGCGGTGGGCGAATATATCGGTTTTGTGGATAGCGATGATTATATTGCGCCGCGTATGTACGAAGCGATGTACGCCGCGCTTTTAAAATCGGGCGCGCCGCTCGCCGTGTGCGGTAACCGGGATGTTTTTGCGGGCGGCGAAGGGCGGCAGCGTGAGCTTGGCGGCGTGCGTTTTGGCGGCAGCGGTACGGTTGACGGGCAAAAAGCGCTTGAATGGTACTTGAATTGCGTGTACCTGCCGCTCAATAGCGCGTGTCTCAAGCTGGTAAAAAAGACGCTTTTTACGGATGGCGGCGTGTGGTTCCCCGAAGGGCACAGGTACGCGGAAGACCTTGTGTTTTCCGGCGGGCTTTTTTGCGCGGCGGAAAAAGTAGCCGTTGTGGATGAACCGCTGTATTTTTATGTACACGACGAAGGGTCGTTCACCTATCGGTATTCGCTGAAAAACGCGGACGATGTGTGCCGCGATTATGAAGAGGTATGCGCTTACGCCGCGTGCGCCGGGTATGGGGGCAGCATGGATAATTTTGCGCTCTCCATGCAGTTTGCTTCCTTAAAGCAGCTTTACTGGGCGCAGGAAAAGCCGCCAAAGGCAGAAGCGCGGAGGCTCGCTATGTATTGGCGGGCGGCGCGCAAAAAAGGTGGGTGGAAACCGCGGTTTTCCGGCCATGATATCCCGCTCGCGCACCGTATGAAAATACGGGTATCGGCGCTGGGTCTTACGCGCCCCGCGTGTTTTTTGATCAGGCGTTTGCGCTTTATACCGTTTTTCAAATACATGACTTAGGGAGTATGCTATACTGGATAAGAAAGTAAACATACTGTTGTCCGCGTACAACGGGGAAAAATATATAGAAGAACAGCTTAAAAGCCTGCTCGCGCAGGCGTATCCGCATATCGAAATCTATGTGCGGGACGACGGCTCCACAGACGGCACGGCGGCAATCCTCAAGGAGTATGAGGCACGCGGGCAGATCACGTTTCTGCAAGGCGAAAACATCGGTTTCTGCGCCAGTTTTTTCGCGTTACTCGCGGCGGCGGAGCAGGGGGATTACTGGTCGTTTTGCGATCAGGACGATATCTGGTTCCCCGGCAAAGTGGGCGCCGCTATAGATTGGCTGAACGCGCAGAACGGGGACGGCCCGCTTTTATATCACAGCGCGTTTGAAATGGTGGACGCGGAAGGGAACCCGCTGGGGAAGTTTGCGCCGCCGCCCTATCCTTTTGATTTCAGGACGTGCATGACGGGTACGCTTTTTTTAGGGTTTTCCACGGTCATAAACCGCCCGTTAAGGGATGCGATGCTGCGCTGTGATCCACGTGAATGCGACGCGCACGACTGGCTGGCGGGTACGGTCGCGCTGGCGTTCGGGCGGGCGCACCTTGATATGGAGATCCGGGCGACCTACCGCCGGCTTGTGGAGAGTGTGAGCGGCAGCTCTTTCAAAAGACGCGTAAGCTGGCTTCTCGCAAGTATGCGGCAGTCCAACGTAAAGCGCCGAAACCGGGAGTTTTCACGCGTGTTCGCAAGTGAGCTGGATGAAGAAAAAAGCCGGGTGATGCGGCTTTTCGGCGGGAAAACCTGTAGCCTCGCGGCAAGCCTGAAAAAAGCGTTTTATCCGAAACGGTGGCGGCCCTCTATAAGCAGCGAGCTCAGTATACGGTTTTTAATGCTGATCGGAAAGGTGTGAGCGGGTATGAGAGTACTCTTTGCGAAAAAGGCGGGGCGGAAGAATTGAAACGAGTGCTGATCGTGAGTCCGTATTTTGCGCCGGAAAGTTCGGTCGCTTCCATCCGGTTCACCAAAATAGCTAAATATTTGCAGCGCATGGGATATGACGTTACGGTGCTGCGGACGGACATCATTAAAAACGCGGCGCAAAACCCGGTTTTGCAAAAGGATGCGCAGGAGGTCGCGCGGGTCGTAACGGTAAATTACACCGGCCTGCACTATAAATTGCAGGCGCTCTCCATGCGGATGGAGCAGCGGGCCGCGAAAACGGCGGGGCACGCGCCGGAAAGCGCGGAAAAGCCTTCCCTGCGGCAGAGGGTCATGCAGGAAGTATCGGTTTGGCTGAGCGAGTACAGGGACCAAAAGATTTTAGCAAGGCGCTTCTACAAGATCGTGAAGCAGTTGTGCGCGGATGGGGGAAGCTTTGACACCGTGATCACGACGTACAGCCCACTTGCGCCCATGCTATTGGCAAAACGGCTTAAAACCAAAGGGTTGTGCAGGCTTTGGATCGCGGACTACCGCGACGCCATTTCGCATTTGCGGCAGGACACGCCCGCCATAAGGCTTCTGCAAAAGACCGGGGCAAAATGCACGGCATACGCGGATATCGTGACGGCGGTCTCCGAAGGGACTGTTTCGGCGGTGCGGCGTGATATGGCGCGGTACGCCGGAACCGAAAAGCCCGCACAGGTCATCACAAACGGGTATGACCCGGAAGACAGGCGGTATTGCAATGCCGTTCCGCCGCAAGGTAAGCTGGTGTTCTGTTATTGCGGCGCCATGTACCGGGTCAGTGAAACAAAGCGCAGCGACGCGTCGCCGCTGTTTCGCGCCCTTAGTAAGCTTGCGGGGGAAAACCGCATCGATATGGAAAACGTGCGCGTGCAATATGCGGGCAAGTACGCGCAAACCTTTCTGGCGCAGGCGGAGGCGTATGGATTGCGCTCTATTGTGCGGGATAACGGCTTTGTGGGCTTTGCCCAATCACTGGCATTGCAGGCGGGCAGCGACGTCGTGTTAAGTCTGGTTTGGAACACGGCGGGCGACGAAGGCACGATCAGCGGGA
>DOMW01000279.1:0-6087 GCA_003510345.1 Clostridiales bacterium
GGTGCCCGGGCACGATATCCCCGTCCACCTCCAGCGCGAACGTACCCGCCCCCAGCCCGCTATGCGCCGAAAACGCCCTTTGCCGCGCGATAAGCCGCGCCGCCGGGATATTTCTCAGTTCATCCGCGTCATCGATCCCCACAAAATCCAAAAAACGCTTTCCGAGTTCCTGATACGCATCCCTGTCGTGCAGCAGCGTAGGGCCGCCGCTCATCATGATGATTTTCGATACACAGTCCCGCACCACGGGCATCATGGGCAGAACCGAGCAGCAGGTCGCACCCGCCGACTGGCCGAATACGGTGATATTATCCGGGTCGCCGGAAAACGCGCCGATGTTCGTGTGCACCCACTTGATCGCTTGCACAATGTCCGTCAGCCCGCAATTAGGAGAAAAGGATTCATCCAAAAACGAAAAATCCATAAACCCGAGCGCGCCCAGCCGGTAGTTTATCGTCACCAGCACCACGCCGCCCTCCCGCACGAGCTTGCTGCCTTCGTATTCCGGGTCGCTACCCGCCCCGTCGCAAAAGGAACCGCCGTGCAAAAAGAGCATCACCGCGTGTTTTTTCCCGTCTTCCGGCGGCGCCCATATATTGAGTGTTAGGCAGTCTTCGTCCATCGCCCCTGCCTGCCTTGTTTGCTGGCACATGGGGGAAAACTGCCGCGCATCCAGTTCGCCTTCCCATGGCTCCACGGGCTGCGCCGGGCGGAAGCGCAACGCGCCCACCGGCGGACGCGCATACGGTATACCGCGCCATATGCGCACGCCATCGTTTTCTACACCGCGCACAATACCGCTCTTGGTTTGTACCGTTATGAATTGTTCCATGGAGTTTCCTCCTTTTTTTCTCGCGCGCAGTTTCTTAGGCAACTGCTGTAATCCCACATTAAAAAGGCAGTACAAAGAGTGAAATCGCAGAAATATCTAACGTTCCCTTTCCGCCCGTGGCAGCGCCCTGCCGCAAAAAAGCTTATAGTTATTTTGGCGTATCTCTCACCGAGAAATATGAATATCCAAAGTATACACAGAATATCCTTGTGCTATAGTGCGGGTTCCGCGCACTTTCGCTCCCAAAAAATCATTTCCCCCTCTTCCTGTATGCCGCCAGATTTCTTTCATCCTCTATTTCCAAGTCCTTGTCGCCCGCCAACGCCTCTACATGATGGACAAATTCATGCTTGAGCGTCTCTTCCAACCGACGCTTCATGTTCCGTTCCGATCCTTCCCCATAAAGCCGCTGAAACGACCCGCCATAGATGACGATATAGTTGCCCATCATGCGGTCGCGTACATATTCCCCCATGATATAAAGATCGTTTTCCCGCGCCTCCTCATGGTATTTACTATCCGGCAGCAGCACAATGCCACCATTCAACTGTTCAAACAGCGCCGCCGGGAATGTTTCGGCTATTTCATCCAGCAATACGTTGATTCTTTCAAGCCCTATCATACGCTACCTTTTCCACGCGGACGGCATCAGCAGCATCAGCATGGGGAACATTTCCAGCCTGCCAATCAGCATGACCGCCGAAAGCACCAGCTTGCTGAACCCTGAGAACACCCCGTAATTACCCATAGGCCCGACGGCGTCTAGGCCCGGCCCCACATTGTTGATGCAGGAAATCACAGCGGTAACCGTCGTTTCCATCGATAAATTATTCAGCGAAAGCAGCAGGATCGCGGCCAGCATCACCATAAAGTACACCGTGAGGTAACTGCGCGCGCCGCGTATCGTCTCCGACGCCACCAGGCTCCCGTTCATGCGCACCACCGGGACAGACCTCGGCCGCACCATCTGGCGCAGGTCGCGCACAAACGATTTGCAGAGCAGTACCAGCCTCGATATTTTCATGCCCCCCGCCGTGGAACCGGCGCACGCGCCAAAGAACATCAATATCATCAAAAGCGTGCGCGAAAACTGCGGCCACAGGTTGAAATCCGTCGTCGCGTACCCTGTCGTCGTCATGATAGACGCCACCTGAAACGACGCGTGGTGGAACGCGTCTCTCGTACCCGCGAACCTCGGCAGCACATTGATGGTGATCAGCACCGTAGAAGCCGCCAGTATGCCGATATACACCCAAAATTCAAGGTTCTGCCACGACTTTCGGAATTTGCGCATCAGCAGGAAAAAATATAGGTTGAAATTGACGCCGAACAGTATCATAAAGACCGTGGTCACGTTTTGCAGGTAATAGCTGTAGCTCGCCATACTGTCGTTCATAATGCCAAAGCCGCCTGTACCCGCCGTGCCGAACGCCGTCGTCACACTGTCAAAGAGCGACATACCGCCCGCAAGCAGGAATAGCACCTGCGCCACAGTCATCGCCACATACATGACGTAGAGTATGACCGCCGAATTGCGCATACGCGGCGTCAGCTTGTCTACCTCCGGGCCCGGGCTTTCCGCGCGCAGCACGTGCATGGAATACCCCGCGTTTTTGGAGAGCGGCATAATCGCCAGCAAAAACACCAACACGCCCATGCCGCCCAGCCAGTGCGTAAAGCTGCGCCAGTAGAGCAGGCTTTTAGAAAGCGCCTCCACATCCGGAAGCACGGACGCCCCCGTTGTGGTGAAACCGGATACGGACTCAAACAGGCAATCTATAAAATTTGGTACGGCACCGCTGAAAAAGAATGGCAGCGCGCCAAATAAAGATACGGATACCCACCCGAGCGCCACAATAATGAAACCCTCGCGCGCGTAGAACACCCGCTTATGGGGCCGGGCAAAGTACGTGGACACGCTGGCCGCCAAAAGAAGCAGCATGGAGAGCAGAAAACCGTATGCGGCGGCCTTCTCTCCGAGCACCAGGGCAATAATCAACGCGGGCGCCATAAACATTGCCTCTACCCGCATCACTATACAAAGCGTATACAGTATCATGCGGCGGTTCATTGCACAGGTTCCCTTCTCTCGAGCGGCACAGCCGCGAAAATATCGTTGAGTTCCCTGATTTTTGTATCCTCGGTCGTAACGACGATCACGGTATCGCCTTCCTCTATTCTGTCGCTGCCGCGCGGAATAATGACCCTGTTTCTCCTGTTGATGGACGCGATCAATATATTGGGTTTCAGCTTGATATCGATCAATGTCATCCCCAGGCAATACGTGTGCCTTGTGGCGCAAAATTCCAGCGCTTCCATCCGCCCGATGCGCCGCAAGGTGATGACCGGGCTGTCCGCCGTCGTTTGCATGGCGCGCACATACCGAATAATCTCCTCCGTGCAGATTTCCTTGGGACTTACCACGCTGTCCACGCCCTTGTCCTTAAAAACCTCGTAATATTCCACCCTGTTTATTTTTGTGACCACTTTGGGCACGTTCTTAAAGTCAGCGTACATGGAAACGATCATATTTTCCTCGTCCCTGTCCGTCAATGTCACCACCGCGTCCGTGTACTCTATCCCCTCCGCATCGAGCACATGCCGCTCCGTGCCGTCCGCGTGGATGACGGTCGCTTTGGGCAGGGCATCCGCAAGCTCCATGCACCGCTGCTCTTTCAGTTCAAACAGCTTGACGCTCACGCCCGTCTCAAGCAGCTCGTGCGCCAGGTAATAGGCCGTCCGGCTTCCGCCGATGATCATGACGTCCCGCACCCGAAGCTGCACAAGCCCAAGGTTTCTGATAAGCCGCACCAGGTCTTTTGAGGAAGCGGCCACAAAAATAGTGTCATTTTGCCGCAACATAAAACCGCCGTCCGGTATATACGTCTTGTTTTCCCGCTCCACCGCGCAAACAAGCACCCGCACTTTGGCGGTCTTGTACAAGTCGGAAAGCCGCATATCGATCAGCTTGCTGTCTTCCTCTAATTCCAGCTCCACAATTTCCACCCGCCCCTTCGCAAAAGAATCCCGTTGCAAAAACGTGGGGAACTGAAGCATGTGGAACACTTCATTCGCGGCGGCAAATTCAGGGTTCACCGCCATAGAAAGCCCCAATTCTTCCTTAAGCTCAAATAATTGCCTTGTATAATCCGGGTTGCGCACCCGCGCGATCGTGTTCGGGCAGCCCAGCTTGCGCGCCACAATGCAGCACAGCATGTTAATTTCATCCGCGGATGTGGCGGCGATCAAAAGGTCGCTTTCCTCCACACCCGCCGTCCTTTGCACTTCTATGGAGGCGCCGTTGCCGTGCACCACCATAACATCCAGTTCCTCGAGCGCCTCCCGCAGCACATCGCGGTTGCTGTCTATCACAACAATATCATGCCCTTCCGCAGAAAGCTTTTCGGACAGGGCGGACCCCACCTTGCCGTCGCCCACGACCACGATCCTCATTTGTTCCCATCTCCATTCACGGTAAGCGCTGATTAAAGCGGGTTCGTAGATTTCCAAGTGATTTTCGTTCACATCAGTGACGGCAGGTTCCGTTCATAGTGGCGCTACGGACGGGTTCTGACGACGCTGATGTGGACGGAAAGCGCCGGAAAGATGCGCGACCCGATTTATTCAGCGGTTACCACAGGTAGCGCCGATCCACTCGGGGATTATTCCGCCGTTTCACCCTCCGGCGCGACTTTCCAGATGTCGGCGGCGTATTCCAATATGCACCGGTCACTCGAGAACCTGCCCGAACGCGCCACATTATAAAGGCTTTTGCGCCAGAACGCCATGCTGTCGCGGCAGTCCATAAACGCCCGCAATTTCTTTTCGGTGTAGTCTTCAAAATCCAGCAGCACCTTATATTGGTCGGCGTGAGGCCCGCGTTCCTTTGAGAGCAGCGTATCGTACAGGCTCTGGAACATGCCTGTGCCGCTGTCCGAAAGCGTGCCGTCTACGAGCGTATCCACCACGCGCTTAAGCCGCGGGTTGTTCTTGTATATCTTGCGCGGGTTATAGGAATCGCCCATCGCTTCCAGCTCCTCCACGCGCGCGCCAAACACATAGTTGTTCTCTTCGCCCGCCGCGCGGAATATCTCCACATTCGCGCCGTCGAACGTGCCCAGCGTCACCGCGCCGTTCATCATAAATTTCATGTTGCCCGTACCCGAAGCTTCCGTGCCCGCCGTGGATATCTGCTCGGAAATATCCGCCGCCGGAAAAAGCTTTTCAGCATACGGCACATCGTAATTTGATACGAAATAGACGGCCATGCGCCCCTTGATATCCGGGTCGGAATCGATCAGGCGCGCCACCTCGTTGATATACTTGATAATAGCCTTGGCAATATAGTAGCCGGGCGCCGCTTTAGAGCCGAATATAAACGTGATGGCGGGCAAATCTTTCAGCTCGCCGTCCTTCATGCGGAAGTAAAAATCCATTATGGAAAACGCGTTCAAAAGCTGCCGCTTGTATTCGTGCAGTCGCTTGATCTGGATATCGAACACCGTCCGGGGGTCTACCTTAAACCCATCGCGCCGTTTGATGTATTTAGCCAGCTTCACCTTCCGCTGGTGCTTCACCTTGCCGAATGCCGCCACAAACCCGTCGTCCCCGATGTACGGCTCGATCCCCGCGATCTGCGAGAAATCCTTGACCCACCCGTCGCCTATTTTTTCGGTGATGAGCGACGCGAACTCGCGGTTTGAAAGCGCGATCCACCTGCGCTGCGCCACGCCGTTCGTCTTGTTCTGGAATTTCTCCGGATACCGCTTATACCACGCCTTAAGCTCCCTGTACTTCAACAGGTCGGTATGAATTTCCGCCACGCCGTTCACATAAGCGCAGCAATACACCGCCAGCCGCGCCATATGGATCTGGTCGTTATGGATAATCTCGATTTCCGAAATATCCTCGTCGCCGCCAAATTCTTTTAGCAGACGCTTGTTGATTTTTTTAATAATCGAGTAGACGTCGGGCAGCAGGTCTTTGAAAAACCGTTTGTCCCACCGTTCAAGCGCCTCGGCCATGATCGTGTGGTTTGTATACGAAAAAATATCCCCCGCCATCAAAAACGCGTCCTCAAAGCTTGTGCCGCGGTTTGTGACCAGGCGGATAAATTCGGGGATCGCCACCACGGGGTGCGTGTCGTTAAGCTGGATCGCCGTTTGCGCAACAAACTGTTCCATGTCTTTCGCATGGTGGGTTTTCCAGTAACGGTTCAGCATATCCTGTATGGAAGCGCTGCTGAAAAAATACTG
>DOMW01000279.1:6132-9503 GCA_003510345.1 Clostridiales bacterium
TCTACCGACCCATGGTAATCAGCGTTATTGAACCGCTGAAAATCGAATTCCTGTATCGCCTCCGCCTGCCACAGGCGCAGATTGTTTACTTTATCGCTCCGGTAACCAATAACCGGCATATCAAAGGGCACGGCGCGCACCTTTTGCCCCGCGTAGGAAACAATGACGGCTTCCCCGTCCTTTCTGAAAAACCACGGGTTCGTATCGCTTTTCCAGTCGTCCACCACTTCCACCTGAAAGCCGTTTTCTATCTTCTGGTAAAACAAACCATAGCGGTATTTGATGCCATAGCCCATCAGCGGCACGCCCGTTACCGCCGCGGAATCCATAAAGCAGGCCGCCAGCCTCCCCAGGCCACCGTTGCCTATGACCGCCGCCTCCACATCCTGCATCGCCGAAAAGTTCACGCCCTGCTCACGCAGCAATGCTTTCATTTCCTTTATCAGTCCCAGTGCGTGTAGGTTATGGTACACCATGCGGCCGATCAAATACTCCGCCGACAAATAATATGCTTTCCGGCCCTCACCCAAAAACCCTTCCTTCCACGCGGACGTCACAAGCTCGGACACCGCCCTTGAAACCGCATACTCCAGTTCCTTCGCGGAAGCCTCGCCCAATTCTTTTAAGAACACCGTTCGTAAAACTTCTTCTATCCGGTGGAGTGTGTGTTTCTTCCTTTCTTCCTCCAACCTTACTGCTTCGTTGCTACCTTCCATATGTCTTTACCATCCTTTTGATCTTCTCTGTAAGTTCCGGCCGCGCATACCCCGCGCGCGCGCGCCACCTCCAATTTGTTCCAAACGTGGCGGGCGTGTTCATGCGTGCGCCGCCGTCAAGCGCAAGGTAATCCTGCATCTGCGCGATCGCCAGATTCGCGACGCTCGCGTGCATCATCCGCAGCATTCCCCAATCATACCCTTCCTCTTTTGTCAGCGCGCCATACTCCGCCGCAAAACGCACCTGTTCCTCCTCAGCTTCGGCAAACCACCCCACGATCGTCGTATTGTCATGCGTGCCGGTATACACCACGCAGTTTTTTTCATATTTATGCGGCAGGTAATCGCTTTCCACCCCCGGCTCAAACGCAAACTGCAACACCTTCATACCGGGGTACCCCACCTGCGCGCGCATATCGTGCACTTCCTGCGTAAGAAAACCGAGGTCTTCCGCAATGATGGGAAACGACTCCAGTTGTTTTTTGACCTCATTCCAAAAATCCATGTGCGGGCCTTTGTGCCAGCGGCCATTTCGCGCGGTCGTCTCATTCCTGTCCACCGCGTAGTAGGACTCAAACCCCCTAAAATGGTCGATACGGATCATATCGTAAATCGATTCCATGTGCTTTAATCGCTTGATCCACCAGCTATACCTGTCGCTCGCCATCTGCTCCCAGTTGTAGACCGGGTTGCCCCAAAGCTGCCCCTCCAGGCAAAAATAATCGGGCGGCACACCCGCGAAACAGGAAAAGAAATGGTCGGAATCCATCAGATAATTCTTCCTGTGCGCCCAAACGTCCGCGCTGTCCGCCGCGACATAGATCGGGATATCGCCAATGATACGAATCCCCTGCTCGTTCGCGTATTTTCTCAGCCTGCCCCATTGATCAAAAAAGATGAACTGCACGTATTTCCAGAAAAGGATATCCTCCTCATGCTGCTTCGCGAATTCTTCCACATGCTGCACCCTGTGCAGTTTCAGGCCTTTGTCTTCCCACTCCATCCACGAGCGCATACCGGCTCTTCCTTTTATCGCCATAAACTGCGCATAGTCGTGCAGCCACCACTCATTTTCCCCGCAAAACCGCTGAAATTCCGTGGACTCCATACCGAGCGCCCGCTTTACCGCCAACCTCAGCATATCGAATTTATGAAGGTATACCTTTCCATAATCCACCGTCGACGGGTCGTCTCCCCAATCGAGGCTGTCATATTCCTTACGGTTCAGCAGCCCCTGCTCACACAGCATATCTAGGTCGATCAGGTAGGGGTTCCCCGCGAAAGTAGAAAAACACTGGTAGGGGGAATCTCCAAAACCAGTGGGGTTTAGTGGAAGTATCTGCCAATACTTCTGCCCGCTTTCTTTTAAAAAATCTATGAATTCATACGCCGCCTTCCCCATCGTGCCAATACCATACGGCGAGGGCAGGGACGTGATGTGCATCAATATACCGCAGCTTCTTATCACAAGGCCTCCTCCCACCCGCAGCGGGGCGCGCAAACCTTACGTTTTTAATATTTATATCCCGTGCAACCAATACGAAACATATATTACCATCAGCCTTTCGTTTCTGTCAACCATCACACTTTCCGCAAATCAAGCATCGTCACATAATGCAATATCGTAAATTCCTCCGGAAAGTCTTGCAGCTTCTGCAAATGCTCCCGTGTAAAAGCGGCAATTTCCCTCTCGCCAAGCGAAGAAGCGCCAATTCCCCGGCAGGCGCGGATGCGCCCATTCCAGCTCTCCCGCGTAAAAGGCAGCGCAACATCATAAGAGACCTCATGAACCGGTACAAATAGCCTCTTCGCGAGCGGCGACAGCCCAATATAAAACCGTTTCCACCCCGCGCCTGTCCAATCGGGGTTGTATTTTAACACAAGCTGCTCGCTCATCTTGCCAATCTCGTCTTCTTCCGGCAGCCACACCATAAAAATAATGAGCAGTCGCCCGCCTTCCTTTAAAAGTGCATGGATACGCGGAAACGCCACTTCTTCATCAAAATACCAGAAACACTGGCACGCCGTCACCACATCGAATGTATTATCCGGGATATTCAGCTCATCCAGCGCACTTACGATATAATCGATATCCATTCCGGCAGAAAGTTTAAGCGCCTGTTCTATCTGGTTCCCCGCAATATCACATCCCGTGAATTTTGCCCCATACGGATACAGGCTGCGGGGCAGTACGCCCGTGCCCGTACCTAAATCGAGTACACGCTGGCCTTTTATGCATAAGCCCATCTCCGTTATTTTTTCATAGAACGACGCCGGGTAAATATCCCTGTATTTCGCGTAATCCTCCGCCGCGCGTCCCCAGTCAAACGCGCGCCCCCTGTCGATCTTATCGTCTGTAATATGTCCTATCTCCATATTTGCCCGATCCTTTCATTGGTTCATTATAGCATACCCCATGTCAGTTTTATCGGATTCTTTCCCAGAGGGTCATATGATGCTGCGTATACCTTGGTTTGCCCATTTGTTTGCAATCCGCCCAGCCAGTGTAAATTTGTGATTTCTCAGTGTATTCCTGCTTTTTTGATCGCTGTTTATACTTTTGCATACATAATATATACCTATCATCGCTTAAAAATACCCCAAAAAACGCGAGATTACCACAATACCCCGCGGTTGTCTTTCGGGTATTCCTTT
>DOMW01000279.1:9536-17436 GCA_003510345.1 Clostridiales bacterium
GTTCTAAAAACTCCCTTAAGGGCGCAGATAGTGCGGATAGTGTTTATACTGCGCGGACACGTCATTGCGGGCTTGACCCGCAATCTTTTAAGTTGACTGGATTTAAACATGGATTGCGAGGCAAGCCCGCAATGATGGAATCGGGGAGGGAAGTCGGTTTCCGCAATAGTAGAAATTCCAAATCCCCTGCCCCCCCCTTAACGCCCAAAGGCAGCATCATCACTATCTGTGGTGGAAAGTATTGTTGTTGTTCGCCGCAGAACAGGGGCACGTTCAGACCTCGTCTCCCCAAGTGTCCCGCATAATCTACCCACCGGCAAAGCCGAAAACAAACTACAACGCCATGTAATGCGATATGCAAAAAACCCGCTTTTCATACGGATTTCCTCCATGTGTACTATGTTGTATGGTACACACTTATTTCGCCGCTTTTTCTATAAAACTCTTGATCCGCTCTTCCTCTTCCAGCACTTCCAGGCTGATGTCCATGCGGTATTCGCCACCCGGCTCAACCTTGCGTAGCATCCCGGCTTTTTCCGCCGCGCCCGCGCCCATCACGCCGCTCACCGTAGGTTCCAGCCCCAGCGCGTAATCTCCCGCACACAGGCATTTCCACTCACAAAGCAGCGGGCACTGCTCTTCATTGTAATGCACCGCCACAGCAAGCTTGCCGTCAGCGGAAACCAACATGGCAAAACTGTCTTTTTGGGGCTTGTCATCCGTATGGAAAAAACATTCTTCCGGCCGTCCTGCCGCCGGTTTTTCCATGACGTTGTAGCGCGCCGCGCCCTTTTGCGCCACTTCATCCCTCGGCTGCATGTTCTTCGCGCTGAAATATACCCGCGCGCCCTCGTTTAGCAGCGGGTAGCCGAAATTAACGTGATACACATTCATCACGAGCTGCTCGGCAAACCCTTCATTTCTTACCACATCGTTTATCGTCACCACATTTGCTTTTGTATCCACGCTGATAGCGCGCTCCATCACCATGTTCTGGCCAAACACCTCCACCTCGCGCATACGCCCGGTAACGCGCAGCACCGCTTCACCGTCCGCGCCGTATACAAGCTCTTTATTCACATGATCCGCGGCTGTATTGCCAATTACGCCGTGCAATCCATGCTTTACGCCGTTATATTCCCCCGCGCCGCCCGCATAGGTGATGCCGCCGGTCGTCAGCATGCCCGCGTTGAAAGATTTTAAGAACCCGCGCGCGCCGTCTTCCACAAAAAACTGCGGCGCTACAAGCCCTGTTTTAGACGCATACCCGATATTCACACCGCGCAGGCGGAAATACGCAATGTCAAGGCACCTGTCCGGCAGCAGCGTCAGCTCAAGCCCGTTGCCGTTCCGCACGTCGATCACACGCATCCCCTTTGCCATACCCTCGTTCAGCGTGTAATCCCGCATACCGACCACGCTGTCCGCTTCCCCCACATACTGCAAAAGTTCCCGCATTTCTTCTCTATTCATTCCACAGTCTCCCTATTCTATCCTTATTCCGTATATTTTCTCCCCACGCGACCCAACCACAATCATATCATTAAAAACCGCGGGCGAAGCCTCGACATTCCCATTCACCGAAACGACGGAGAGCGCCTCGCCCGTAAGCCCGTCTCGCAGCACCACATCGCCGCCACTGTCACACTGCACAATATACCCTTTGCCTGCCGACGTATAGACCGCCACAGGGGAAGACCACGAATAGTCCTTCATTTCCTTTTCCCAAACTTTTTCGCCTGTATCCGTATTAAGCGCGACGATCACGCCGCCATTTTCGCTGTTTGCGCGGGCAATGGTATAAAACACCATACCGCTAAGCTCCCCTTTCCCAAGCACGGGGCTGGCAAGCGGCCCACCCGCCAATTTCTCTACGTAATAACAATGGTAGGGTACTTCCCACATGATCTCGCCGGTAAGCCCGTTGATCTTACGGATATACGCCGTTCCCTCACCTTCGGCAACCTCACCGCCGAGTTGCTTATCCACCTTGCTGCCCGTGTAGATATACACGTTATCTCCCACTGTCTCAAGCACCGGCGTACTGTCCGAATCATCCGTCACATCCTGCGCGAACACAAGCTCCATCGTATTCAAGTCCACGCATTGCAGCCACCCGCCGTTATCTGTGAAATACAGGTAATTTTTCCACGCGACAGCCGAGCTTTCCATGCCCCACCAGCGCTTGTAGCCCTGCGAAGTGTCAAAAGTACCGTCTTCGTCGTCCGCGTTGAGGGGCGTGGTATACCGGTACTTCACCGGCTGCCCAGGCGACGGCGAAACAGAGACCGTACCCGCCGCGCGGTCAAACTCCGAGTTTAACTGGATCGTGTACAAAACGCCGTTTTCACCCGGCCACACCAGCGTATCGGCCTGCGCGCACACAAGCGGCGAGCTGTCATACGCCTGCCACGAAACGCGGTGCGCGAACTCATCCTTTGCCTCCGCGCCATATTTATACAGCACTTCTCCATCAATTAGACTGAACACATAAAGATATGTATTATCCCAGCTATAGTCGCCCTCCATGCCGACGCCCTGCCCTACATAGAGCAGCGGATAGCCGCGCGGGTCTACAGACGCCGTTCCCTTCACCGTGAACCCCAGCTCGATCGGGTCGCGCGTGGCGCTGCCGTCGTCCATATCGAGGAAATACACCTTTCCGTCCATCGTCGGGTAGATTACTTCCACCAGCGTTTCTTTATTCTTCTTTTCCGTGTATAAATTCATCATTTGGCGCATGTCGGCGTCCCACTGTACCAGCAGCGGCTGGCCTGTCCATCCGCTTCCCGACCACCTTGTAAGAGCGCCCGTGTCGATATCCCACACATGCTCCAGCTCTTGCCCGGCCACTTCCGCCGCACCATAACTGCCGCCCGTGCGGTAATTGTTTCCACGGAATGTAGTGACCCCTTTAAGCGCGGTATATTCCGCCGCGTCCGGAAAAAGTATAGGTGCGGGCCGCGCATACGAATCCACCACTTGCCCGTCCGCCCAAATATCCGTTTGAAACCCGAATACCGCCGGGTTGGTGCTATCCACCTCGGCAGGCACAACTGACGGCGTTTGTTGCTCCTGCGCCGTTTCCTGCGCAGGCGAGGGCTGCGGCTGCTCAAACGGTATGGGCGTAGCCGTCGGCTCGGCAAATACTTCTCCTTTTTTCCTGAACAAACCACTGCCCGTAATAAACATCACGAGCAGCACCACGCCTACTGTGACCGCCGCGCAGACCGCCAGAAACGCCGTGAACCTGTTCGCGTTTACCTTGTGCCTTCTTCTGCCCGGTCTGCCATACGCCGGCCTTTGTTGATATCTTTTCTGCTTTTGCATCGCTCTTCCTCATTTGCATAAATTCACAGAATATTATACATCATATCCGCTCGTTTTGAAACGGCGGTTTTCTTACAGGACTGGCTAATACGCATTCATTTTTCTGCTTCAAGCTTAGCGGCGTTCCATTTGATACGTGCTTGCCCCGCCGGGCGTCTCTCCACTTTTTCTATTTTCCCCGTTCGGCACGCGGACGGGCGGTGAAGAATGGATTAGAAAAAACATGCCTTTCTATTTGTGAATTTGTTCTAGCGTAAGGAAATGTTTTTTCTCATAGCGGAGTGCCTTTCCTGCTTTATCCTTGACGGAGCGCCCGATGAACCGCCCGCCCGCGTGACGGGCGGCCCACCATCACCTTTTCCGCGCGCAGCGCGGAAAAGGCTGAACCCATCTGCTTAAGAAGTCTGTACCGCCCGGCAAACCAACACCTATGTTACGAAAACAATACTACATGCAAAATGGCCACTCTCTTTTCAAACTATCCCGCGGAATCACCGCATTGATCAAAGTTCACTGAAATCAAACCCACATCTGTGGATAACTCTCAAACTTCAAAGTTGTTAAAATGCGGGAAAACCGTATTATAAAGGGATTTTTTGCCCATCCAGTTATCCACATCCGCTTGTGGATAAAGTTATTGTTTCACCACGTTTTCACGCAGAATAAAAGACTTTTCACAGGTGGATAGCGCCCCGGCTCCGGCTAAAAAATGCAGACGTTTTTACTTGAAAATCGTAAAAAATACCGCGCGCCCCACGGAGGGAGCGCGCGGCATTTTTAAACCGCTCAGCCGATTTTTTCCAGGATAAGCTTTCCGCAATCGATCTGGTTGGGTATATTCCCCTCCCCATCGCGCACGCGCCAGATATCGGGCGTGATCTCATCCACCACATACATCTTGCCGTTTTCGTCATAGCCGATCTCAATTTTAAAATCGATCAGCGTAAGCCCCATTTGCGCCAGTTCCGTCTTCAAAACCTCGCCCACTTTGTGCAAAATGGCAAGCGCCTCGTCATACTGACTTTCCTTTAGCATACCTTTCATAATACACAGCCGCTCGCTGATCAGCGGGTCGCCCTGCTCGTCGGCCTTCAGCGTGACTTCCGCGTATGGCGGGTCAAACGGAACGCCTTCTTTGAGCGCGAACCGGCGGCACATGCTTCCCGCCGTGAAATACCGCAGCACGAATTCCAGCGGCGGCACGGTGAGTTTTCTCACCCGCATCAGTTTTTCATCCGGTTCCGCACCCAGATAATGCGTGGGCACGCCCGCTCGCTCCATCAACTCAAAAAAGTATTGCGAAATACGCAGGCCCTTTTTCCCTTTGCCCTCCACGCTTCCGCCTACGGTATTGGAGCCCGGGTCAAATACACCGTTCTCGCCGGTAGCGTCATCCTTAAACAACAGATAGACGGCGTCCTTATCCTCGAGTACTGTTTTCGTTTTTCCCTGGTAAAGTGTTTTCATTCATAGCCCTCCATTCGGTTTATCCCAATTTCAGTTTACCATATCAGACGGTTCCTGTGAAGAAAAAATGAAAATTGCAAGAGTAATATCTTGCGCAGAGTGTCAAAAAACCTCCAAAACATGCACTGGTATGCAAGAATAGGAGGGCTTTCTATCAAAAACTATAGGATATTCCTCTAAAGCTCTGACGTTGCTGTGGGGTTCTTGGGGGCTTGCCCCTAAGCCGCCGCAGGCGGAATAGCATAAATGCGCCGCAGGCTCCTTGACCCGGTAGGAATACCTAAAAATATACGTGAGATATTTTTGTAATTTCGCATTCTTTGCTGTCATTTCAATGAGCAGTGCTTACCTAGGTAAGCGCTGATTAAATCGTGATCAGATTTGCGAGACTATTTCGATTGGCGTTTTCGGGTTCCGCTGCTAGCAGCGCTATNNCAAGATTGGGAAAATAGGCCGCAAAGATGGCCGCGCTATTTTATCAGTGGTTACCTAACCCTACCTGCCCCTCGACGGCCTGCGGCCGCGGCCATAGCTGCGCGAACCGTGGCGGATGGTCTTTACGTGACGATACAACACCAGTAGCCCGATAAAACCGGCGACGCCGATTATCGCCACCAAAGCCACCCTTACGCCGATATAGGCAAAGGACCGGCTGAATGTTGCCGTATAAGTTTTATCCGAATTGAGGTTAAACACATACTTTTCATCTTTGCTGACCACAGTATTGGGGTCGGAAGGGAGCACCCAGCCTGTAAAGCGGTAATCCTCCGCCGGGATCGCCTCGAGCGTAACGATGCTGCCGCCCGAATACTGCCCCTCGCCCAAAACGCTGCCGCCCTCTTCCGGTGAAACATTTATATCAAGGCGGTATTGCGCCGTGAACTTTGCGATGAAAGACCGCGAAGCGCTCAATTGGAACGAATAATTATATGGGTTGTCCGCATCGGCGGGCAATGGGTCGAGCATGGAGGAAGCGTCAAACCAGCCCAGGAACGTATACTCCGGGTTTGGTACGGCGGAGATGGTAACTGTCTCGCCGGCAATATAGCTGCCCGAGCCGGTCTGCGACACAGTGCCGCCCTCGGCAGGTTCCGCGATGATCCCCACCGTCAGCTTTGCCTCAAACCGGGCGACGTAAGAACGATCCTGCTCAAGCGAGTATTCCCATTCCGCGGCCTCTTCCACAATTTCATCCGTTCCCTGCCGGTACCAGCCTACGAACGTATACCCTTCGTTTGCCGTTGCGCTTATCGTAACATTCGTACCGGGGCTGTATTCCCCCGCACCTGTTACACTGCCGCCCTCGGCAGGCTCGGCTGTGAGGGAAATCGTGAAATTATCGGCGTCGGCAGGGTCGTCTGACGTCGCGAAAGAAAGGGAAGCCGGCGTCAATAGAAGTAGTAATATTATAATGAAAGTAAAAATTCTTTTCATGGTAAACCGATCCTTTTACACTGGGGCCGCTGCTCGTTTCCTTTATACCGGTTTCAACACAAAATATCTGTCGGCATTCTTCCGCATTATTTAAACTTGATATCCGGCCGCTTTTTGCAGATATAGAATATGGCGATAGTAGAAGGGCCTGCGTGCGCGCCAATCACCGGGCCAATATAATCGATGTACGTGCCCTTTAAAGTGGGAAAGCGTTCTTTGATCCAGCCTTCGACCATCTTCGCGTCCTCCGGGGCGTCGGCATGGCCTATAAATACCATCTGTCCGTCGGGGTTGTCAATGTCCTGCTCCATTTTGTCCACCATGTTCATCAGCGACTTTTTGCGGCCGCGGATCTTTTCCATGGGGATGATCTTTCCCTCGTTGTTGAACACGAGCACAGGCTTGATGTTTAGCATAGTCCCGAGAAAAGCACTCGCCCGCGAAACGCGCCCTCCCCGCCGCAGATATTCCAGGTTATCCACAGCAAACCAGTGCATGATCTTCAGTTTCAAGTTTTCCACATAGGAGACAAGATCTTCATACGAAGCGCCTTCATCGCGCTTTTGCGCGGCATAATACACCAGCAGGCCGTAACCGGGCGAAGCCGCGAGGCTGTCTATGATCGTGATCTTCCTGTCCGGATATTTTTTGCGCAGCTGCTCGACTGTTAGGAGCGCGTTTTGGTAAGAGCCGGAAAGGCCGGAAGAAAATTCGATGTGGACGACGTCTTTCCCTTCCTCAAGCAACGGCGTAAAAAAAGCGGTATAGCGCTCGGTGTTTACCATCGAAGTTGTGGCGACACTGCCCGCGCGCATTTTTTCATAAAAATCATGTACGGACATGGAAGCATCGCCTTTATCATCAGAATACTCACCCCCGTCAATAAAGTAGTGGTAGGGTAAAACCTTGATATTATTCTTTTGAGAGAACTCATTGTTCAGATCGTAAACAGAGCTGCAAGTAACCGCGTAATCAGCCATGTGACGTATCTCCTTATCTTTGGGTTTCTTTCATTTTATCGGTTTGCGGCGCAAAAAGCAAGCCCTGCATAATTCAAGGGATAGCCTATCCGTATGTGGTTTTGCATTAACGTTAAGTGCACTATACGCCTTTGCGCCGGGCGCCTCTTTTTTCCTCTATTTCCCTGTTCGCGTGGCGAGCGGCTCACCACCAGCTTTTCCGTGCGCAGCGCAGGAGAGGACAGCCTGCCGAAAAAATGAAACTGCTAAAAAAACAAAGGTAAAACAGTAAAATAATCGTGTGGTTTTTCGTGGGTATTCCTTTATGGTCAAGGTATCCCATATATAGCCTTACATACAACGTCCGTTCCTAAAACGATTTTGGGGTATTTCTAAAGAGTGCGTTTTAGTTCCGTCCTGCACGAAAGGGGCTCCGCCCCCTTTCGTGGGCTTTCTACGGATAAAGTTGTTTTTGCTCACGCAGATGCACGTTTCGCAAAAACAGATTTTTATTTAGGATGTCGTTAGCAAACGCCGGGTTCTCCGGCGGTTCAGAACCTACGGTTCTAAAAACTCCCTTAAAGACAAAGGCACGGGCAATTGCGGAAAGCCATGTCTTATAATCCTATAAAATCACTTCATTTATCCTGTATACTGGTCTGCATTGCTGAACCGCAAGTCTTCCCAGATTACTAAGGTCGCTGACCTTA
>DOMW01000279.1:17486-19373 GCA_003510345.1 Clostridiales bacterium
GTCATAACTATCCTCGGTGGAAAGCGTTATCTTTTCATTAGCAGCGCAGGGGCGAGCTCAAATCTCGTCTCCCTGGGTAAGCGCTGATTAAATCGTACAAAATGGCCACTCCCTGATTCACAGAAAACGAAAAAACACTTTTACGGTTATTGCATTTTTCGGCATATTTTCTATTGTGTTTCGTTTCGGTTTGTATTAGAATATACAGAATAAGCTGTTTTTATCATGGAGATTGCGGGACGCCGCAAGTGTTTCGCAATCTATTTATATCATAAAGGACGGAACATAAAAATGCAACTTTCACAAAAAGCGCTTGCAATATCGCCTTCCATCACACTGCATATAACGGCGATGGCAAAGGAAATGAAAGAAAAGGGCATGGATGTCGCGGGTTTTGGTGCGGGCGAGCCGGATTTTGATACGCCCCAAAATATAAAGGACGCGGCAAAAAAAGCGCTTGATATGGGGCTGACGAAGTATACGCCCGCCTCCGGCACGAACGAACTGAAACAGGCGGTGTGCGATTCATTAAAGCGTAAGCGCGGCCTTAGCTACGAGCCACCGCAGATCGTTATCTCAAACGGCGCGAAGCATTCGCTGTACAATATTTTTCAGGCAATTTTAAACCCGGGCGACGAGGTAATCATCATCGCGCCGTATTGGCTCACCTACCCGGAACTGGTGAAAATGGCGGATGGCGTGCCGGTTTTTGTGGAAACGCGCGAGGAGGAAGGGTTCGAGCCGTCTGAGCAGGCCATCCGCGCCGCGGTGACTGAGAAAACAAAAGCGATCATCGTAAACAACCCGTCCAACCCGTGCGGCTGCGTATATGCGCAGGAAACGCTGGAGATGATCGCGGGTATAGCGAAAGAGGCAAACTTTTATATAATCTCGGACGAGATATATGACGAGCTGATCTACGACGGGCGCGCGCACTACAGCATAGCGCACATCGACAGGGACGCGTATGGGCGGACGATCGTCGTAAACGGTCTTTCCAAATCGTATTCGATGACGGGCTGGCGCATCGGATATACGGCGAGCCGTGCGGATATCGCAAAGGTGATGGGCAGCATACAAAGCCACGCCGCTTCAAACCCGTGCTCATTCGCGCAATACGCGGGCGTGGAAGCTTTGAATGGCCCGCAGGATGAGCTTGAGGTGATGCGCGGGGAATTTGACCGCAGGCGCAAGGCGATCGTGCGTATGATAAACGATATCGACGGGCTTTCCTGTTTTGAACCGCAGGGCGCTTTTTACGTGATGATGAATATTTCGCGGTTGAAAGGCAAGCAAATAGATGGTAAAGTAATCCATACATCCGTTGATTTTGCCGAGGCGCTGCTGGATAAGAAACTGACGGCTGTGGTGCCGGGCGCGGCGTTCGGGGCGGACGATTACGAGCGCCTTTCCTACGCGACGTCTATGGAGACGATAGAAAAAGGGATGCGCAGGATAGCGGAATTTGTCAAGCTGCTCAAATAACATGAGGTGTAAAATGAAACACGAACTGACGCTGGGAATCTTAGACATTCTGGAGAACAACGCAAAGACGACGGCGCGGGAGATCGCGGCCATGCTGGACGCGGACGCAGGCGAGGTGCAGGCGGAGATCGACCGGCTGGAAAAAGAAAAGGTGATCGTAAAATATACGGCGCTTATAAACCGGCAGGATATCCCGGAGGCGGAATTTGCCGAGGCCATGATAGAAGTAAAGATCGCGCCGCAGCGCGATTACGGGTATGACGACCTGGCGCGCCGGATCTATAAATACGACGAGGTGCGTTCGGTATACCTGATGGCTGGCGCTTATGACCTGTGCGTGCGGGTGCAAAGCCGCAGCATGAAGGATATCTCAAAGTTTGTGTTTGAAAAGCTGGCTGTGAT
>DOMW01000279.1:19411-20746 GCA_003510345.1 Clostridiales bacterium
GTGGAGGACGAAACAGACGAAAGATTGGTGATTACACCTTGACTACGGAAAAATATATCTCTAAACGGGTGGCGGGCGTGCCGCCGTCCGGCATTAGGAAATTCTTTGATATCGCGAGCGAAATGAAAGACGCGATCTCACTCGGCGTGGGCGAGCCGGATTTTGTGACGCCGTGGAACATACGCGAATCGGCTATCTTTTCCATGGAGCGGGGGCACACGCACTATACGTCAAACCACGGGCAGCTTTCGCTGCGTAAGCTCATTTCGCTTTACCTTGAAACGCGCTTTTCCACCGGCTACAACCCGGAAAGCGAGGTCTTGGTGACAGTAGGGGCAAGCGAGGCGCTCGACCTTGCGTTCCGCGCCATCATGGAGCCGGGCGACGAAGTATTGGTTCCCGCGCCTTCGTACGTGTCTTATATGCCGGGCGTCACGTTTGCGGGCGGCACGCCTGTGGCCATTGAAACAAAAGAAGAAGACGATTTCACGATCACGGTGGCGGCGATAGAAGCGGCGGTCACGCCAAAGACAAAAGCGATCGTCATCCCCTACCCAAACAACCCGACGGGCGCTATTATGACGGCGGAGCAGCTTTCCGGCATAGCGGACGTCATTGTAAAGCACGATCTGCTGGTGATTTCCGATGAAATATACGCCGAGCTTACCTATGGCGGTTTAAAGCATGTATCCATCGCTTCGTTTGAAAAAATATATCCGCGCTGTATTGTGATCAACGGCTTTTCCAAAGCGTTCGCGATGACGGGGTTCCGGCTGGGATACGCTGCGGGGCCAAAGCCGCTGATCGCTGCTATGGTGAAGATCCACCAGTATTCCATGCTGTGCGCGTCTGTGATGAGCCAGTACGCAGGCGAGGAAGCGATTAAGCATGAAATGGAGACAGGTTTCGCGCAGGTGGAAAAAATGCGGCGGAGCTACGACCAGCGCAGGCGGTTCATGCTAAAGGCGCTCGCTGATATCGGCCTAACGGCGTTTGAGCCGCGCGGCGCGTTCTATATTTTCCCCAATATAACGGGCACGGGCCTTACATCCGAGGAATTCTGCTTTCGGCTGATCGACGATAAAAAAGTCGCCTGTGTGCCGGGAACGGCGTTTGGTGAAGCCGGGGAAGGGTTTATGCGCTGTTCTTACGCGTCTTCCATGGACAATTTGAAGGAAGCGGTCAAGCGGATCGGGGCGTTTTTAAAGGCGCTCTGATCAAAATGGGTTCGTATCCCCGGCCTCTAGGTAAGCGGGAATTGAACTCGCCCCTGCGCTGTTGATAAAGTAGTAACATCTTTTACCGCAGATAATTATGACGCTGCCGCTGGGCGTC
>DOMW01000279.1:20798-24731 GCA_003510345.1 Clostridiales bacterium
CCTTAGTAATCCGGGAAGACTTGCGGTTCAGCAATGCAGACCAGAATACAGTATGAATGAGATAATTTTGTAGAGTTGTAAGACATGTCATTTCCCGTTTGCTCATGCCTTTGTCTTTCAAGGAGTTTTTAGAACCGCAGGTNNGTTCTGAACCGCCGGAGGCATTAAATCATCCCGCAGGGATACCTTAACCTCGGAGGAACACCAAAACTACAAACCGTAGCGGCATCCCTCCAATCATCCCCGCTCACCGATAAAGCGGAAACTCCTTGCAAAGCGCCGCCACACTTTCCTTCGTTGCGTCCGCCGCGCCTTCGCCGTTCAAAACCACCGCCGCGATCAGCCCGGCGATCTTCTTCATCTGCTCTTCCTTCATGCCCCTTGTCGTCACGGCCGGCGTGCCGACCCGTATGCCGCTCGTCACAAACGGGCTTTGCGTCTCAAACGGTATGGTATTCTTGTTCACCGTGATCCCGGCAAGATCGAGCGCCGCTTCCACCTCTTTGCCCGTCTTGCCCTTTTCCCCCACGTCTATCAGCATCAGGTGGTTATCCGTGCCGCCGGAAACAAGGCGCAGGCCATTTTCCATCAGCGCGCCCGCAAGCGCCGCCGCGTTTGCCACGATCTGCTTCTGGTACGCCTTGAAATCCTCTCCAAGCGCTTCCTTAAACGCCACCGCTTTCGCCGCGATCACATGCATAAGCGGCCCGCCTTGTATGCCCGGAAAGATCGCCTTATCCACCGCCTTCGCGAATTCCTCCGACGTCAATATCATGCCGCCACGCGGCCCCCTGAGCGTCTTGTGCGTGGTCGTCGTCGTCACATGGGCATACGGAATGGGGCTTTCATGCAGTCCCGCCGCGACAAGCCCCGCGATATGCGCCATATCCACCATCAGGTACGCGCCGCACGCGTCGGCTATCTCGCGGAATCGCTTGAAATCGATCGACCGCGGATACGCGCTCGCGCCCGCCACGATCATCTGTGGTTTTTCCTTCATCGCGATATCATAAAGCGCGCCGTAATCGATCCGCTCGTCCTGTTCGGATACGCCGTAAGGTACAATGGTAAAATATTTCCCGGAAATATTGACCGGGCTTCCATGCGTAAGGTGCCCGCCGTGCGAAAGGTTCATACCGAGTATTTTATCGCCCGGCGCAAGCAGCGCGAAATAAACCGCCGTGTTTGCCTGTACGCCCGCATGCGGCTGCACGTTTACATGCTCCGCGCCGAATAACTTCTTTGCGCGCGCCCGCGCAAGCTCTTCCACCTCGTCCACAAATTCACAGCCGCCGTAATAACGCTTGCCGGGATACCCCTCCGCGTATTTATTCGTAAGTATAGAACCCATCGCCTGCATCACGGCGGGCGAAACAAAGTTCTCCGAAGCGATCAGCTCGATCTTGTTCTCCTGCCGGTCAAGCTCGCGCATCATCGCTTCATATACTTCATTGTCTTCTTGTTTTACCAGTGGAAAATCCAACATACCTAAAACCCTCACTTTGTCATTATTTGTTGATCCTGTCAAAATTCTCGATCGCGTATTTTGCCGCGTTCTGTTCCGCTTCTTTCTTGGAAGAACCCACCCCTTCGCAGATTACGTCCGGCCCGATAATGAGCCGCACATAAAATGTCGTGTTGTGCGGCGGCCCTTCCTGCCTGCTCACGAGGTAGTGGATATCTTGTTTCACCGTGCGCTGCACCATTTCCTGCAATTGCGACTTGTAATCGCTGTCATGCTGTGCCGACGCCGCCCGCTTGACCGCGTTAAAAAACAGACGGCCGACAGCCGCCTGCGCCGCGTAGAACCCCCCGTCGAGGTAGATCGCGCCGATCATCGCTTCCATCGCGTTTTCCAATATCGACTGCTTGCCGCGCCCGCCCGACTGCTCTTCGCCCTTCCCGAGATACAGGTATTCCCCCAGGCCAATGCCGCGCGCAACGCCGGCAAGCGATTTCGCGCACACGATCTCCGACCGCTTTTGCGTAAGCGTCCCCTCGTTGAAGTCATTGTTGTTTTTGTAAAGCAGGTCGCTGATCACAAGCTCGAGCACAGCGTCGCCCAAAAACTCCAGGCGCTCGTAATTGTACGAAAGGCCGCATGAGGGGTGCGTCAGCGCTTTCATCAGCAAACCCGAATCGATAAACTCATATTCTATTTTATCCTGCAAGTCTTTTAAAGACTCATCCATTCACCAGGTTCTCCTCAATGTAGTTGACCACATCCTGCACAGTCTCAAGCTTGGGCATTTCCTCGTCAGGGATATCCACATCGAATTCATGCTCCAAAACGACCACATATTCGATCAAATCGAGCGAATCCAGATGCAAGTCGTCCTCAAGGCTTGTCTCCGGCGTGATATCGTCTTTATTGACATTAAGCTGCGCCGAAATAATATCACATACCTTATCAAAAATCATCGTCTCACCGCCTTGTGTTCTAAATCACCGTAAACCCCATTGACCCGCTTTAATCAGCGGTTGCCTGGTTGAGCTTTCCTATCTCTTCCTTTATGACGGAAACAACGTCACCCGAAATAAACTTGCGCGCCTCACGGATGGAACTGTAAAACGCCCTGCCGTTCGAGCTGCCGTGCGCTTTCATCACACCGCCCCGAAGGCCCAGCAGCAGCGCGGCACCGTACTCCGTATAATCCATCTTTTTTTTCAGCTTTGTAAAAGCGCCCTTCATCATAACGGCACCCAGTTTGGCCTGCGCGCTTTCCACAATGTACCCTTTCAGCATCCCCAAAATGGTCTTTGCGCAACCCTCCAGAAACTTCAGCAATATATTGCCGGTAAAACCATCGCACACTACCACGTCGAACCCGCCCGAAAGAAGGTCACGGCCTTCCGCGTTGCCCGCAAAATTGATGGGTGCCGCTTTCAGAAGCTGGTAGGCTTCCTTCGTCAGTTCGCTTCCCTTTTCCTCTTCGCCGCCGTTGTTGATAAGCCCCACGCGCGGTTTTTCCAGCCCAAACACTTTGGACATAAATATACTGCCCATAATGCCAAATTGCTGCAAATAGGCCGGGCGGCAATCTACATTCGCCCCGCCGTCGATCAGCAGCACTTCCCCCTTTGCGGCGGGCAGCACAGAAGCAAGCGCCGGGCGTTTTATGCCGGGAATACGCTTCACAAGCAGCGTAGAGCCCGCCACAAGCGCCCCGGTGTTCCCCGCCGATATCATCATCGCGCGCGGGTCTTTTGAAAGCAGGTCCATCGCCCGGACCATCGACGAATCTTTTTTTTCCTTGATCGCCTTCACGGGCGCGTCGTTCATTTCAATGACCTCGGCCGTATGCACGACGGTAAGCCTGCCCGCGTCGTACCCTTGACCGCCGAGCAGGGGTTTGACCGCTTGTTCGTCGCCGGTGAGCACGATTTCAATATCCGAAAAATCCCGCAGCGCGGCTATGGCGCCATCGACCGCGGCCTTTGGGGCGTTGTCGCCCCCCATCGCGTCGATTATGATCTTCATCATAGTTTCACTCCTCCGGAACTGTGCAGCAATTAATAAGTTTATTATATAGAATCCGTTCCTGTTTTTCAAATAATACTTTTGCGGGAGGCTCTATATCTCTGATTTGAACCCACCCCCGTGCTGTTATTGAGGCTGGAACATTTTCCACCGCAGATCATTTTGGCGCTATCGTTTCCCGTCAATGGGGGCAGGAAATTCCGGAATTCCTCCTCCCCCTTGACGCTCTCCCGCAACTCATGGAAACCGGTTAAGATCCGCGACCTTATACTAATTCTACTTTAACAAGGCAGCAAAAAGTGTGAAATTACAGAAATATCTCACGATTGTTTTTAGACATTGCTTATGGGTTCATATCTGGACGGACATGCCTATGTAGACGAGGTTTGAACCCGCCCCTGCGCTGCTGATAAAACGGAAACATTTTCTACCGGGGATAGTTTTGGACGCTG
>DOMW01000279.1:24903-28859 GCA_003510345.1 Clostridiales bacterium
CCTTAGTTATCTGGGAAGACTTATCGCTCAGCAATGCAGACCAGCATGCGGAATAAAGAGATAAATTTATATTGTTGCAGGGCAGGGCTTCCCCCGATTGCTCATATTATGCCTCCGCCACTTCCCTAAGCCGAAAGTCCATATAATCCGCCGACACAAGGTTGTAATTCACGCCTTCATGCACAAAATCCGTTAAATTGATCTTATTGAGCACTTCCCCGTGCAGATGCCCGAACACCACTTCGCTCGCCCCCGCCGCCGTGAGCATACGGCTGAATTCCGTATCCGGCCATTCCTCCAGGAGCGGCGGGAAGTGCAGCATCACAATAATCTTCTTATCCCCGTATTTTTTCGCGCAGGAAAGGGAAAGCGAAAGCCTTATGAGCTCGCGCTCGTATATTTTCTGGTCTTCCGCGGGAAGCGGCGCGTCTGTGGGGAATGTCCACCCGCGCGTCCCGCAGACCACATATTCCCCTACCGCGATGCAATCGTTTTGTATAATCTGCGTGCGCGCGCCCAAAACCGACCGCACTTTTTTCGCCGACCCCCACCAGTAATCGTGGTTGCCGCGCAGAAGTATTTTGTTTCCGGGTAATGAGGAAAGCGCGGCCAGGTCGGGCACGGCGTCCGCAAGCTTCATCGCCCAGCTGATATCGCCCGGGATAAGCACAACATCCTCCTCCGAAACCCGTTTTTTCCAGTCTTCACTGATGCGCGCGAAATGGTTTTTCCAGTGCGCCCCAAACAGGTCCATTTCCTTGCCCGGCTGCGCGGTGGAAAGATGCAGGTCGCCTATCGCGTAAACGTTCATCGCACTTCCTCCAGCCTGGCCTTGATATAGGAAAGCACCTGCGCGCCCCCCTTTTTCTCGGCGGCGGAAACAGGGATCACTTCAAAATTCACGCCCGTATGCGCGTTTGCCACAATATAATCCTTCATTTTTTTCGCCGCGTGGAAGCGCTTGGATTTCGCCACCTTATCGGCTTTTGTGGCGACCACCGCAAACGGCACGCCGTAATACGCCGCCCAGTCCGCCATTTGCAAATCGCCCGCCGTCGGGTCGTGGCGGATATCCATCAGTATCAAAAGCGCCCTCAGCCCCGCCGCTATGTCAAAATAATCCTGCATCAGCGCCGCCCACGCTTTTTTTTCCGCTTTAGACACCTTGGCATAGCCGTAGCCCGGCAAGTCCACCAAATAGAACAAACTGTTTATGGTATAGTAATTGACCAGCCGCGTCTTCCCCGGCTGCTTGCTCACATAAGCCAGCTTGCCGTTGTTCGCGAGGTAATTGATCAGTGACGATTTTCCCACGTTCGATTTGCCGGCAAACGCAATTTCGGGCAGATCACCACCGGGGTAATCCGCCCTCTTTGCCATGCTTGTAGCAAAAACCGCTTTCTTTATTATGAGTTCGTCCATCGTCACTCCATAAGCGCAAGCTTCAGCACATCGTCCGCTTTGGACACAAAACAGAATGTGAGCTGCTTCATCACACTTTCGGGCATTTCATCCAGATCATTTTGATTGTCCTTTGGCAGTATGATCGTGTGGATGCCCGCCCGAAGCGCCGCCAATGCCTTTTCCTTTATGCCGCCGATCTTGAGCACACGCCCCGTCAGCGTAATCTCGCCCGTCATCGCGATATCGTGCCGCACTTTCCTGCCCGTTAAGGCGGACGCGACCGCCGTCACCATCGTGACGCCCGCCGAAGGCCCGTCTTTGGGGATCGCGCCCTCCGGCACATGGATATGCAGGTCTGTCGTTTCATTGATATCCTGCTTGAGCTTCAATTTCCTGCCCATAGCGCGCACAACGGAGATCGCCGTCTTCGCCGATTCCTTCATCACGTCCCCGAGCTGCCCTGTTATCTCCAACTTGCCGTTGCCCGGTATCACCGAAACTTCCACCGGCAGCGTCTGCCCGCCTACCGCCGTCCACGCAAGCCCGGTCACCACGCCCACCGTGTCCCGTTTCATCACCGTAGCCTCGCCGCGCTTGGGCAAACCCAGAAACTCCCGCAAATTGTGCTTGCTTACGGAAATATCGGCTTTCTCATCCTCCACCATTTTGGCAGCCGCTTTGCGCATGATCGCGGCAATCTCACGTTCAAGGTTCCTGACGCCGCTTTCCGCCGTATAGCGGTGTATAATATCCATAAGCACCGCGTCCGATATCTTCACAGCCTTTGGCTGAAGCCCGTGCGCCGCCGCCTGTTTGGAGATCAGGTGTTTCTTCGCGATGTTGAGTTTTTCCACATCAGTATAGCTGTCTACGTTGATGATCTCCATCCTGTCGTAAAGCGGCCCGGGAATCGCCTGGGCGTTGTTTGCCGTAGTCAAAAACAGTATGCTCGAAAGGTCGAATTCCATATCAAGGTAATGGTCGCGGAACGTGTTGTTGATCTCCGGGTCCAAAACTTCCAGCATGGCGGAAGCCGGGTCCCCCCGGAAATCACTGGACATCTTATCTATCTCATCCAGCAAAAACACCGGGTTCATGCTGCCCGCCTGCTTCAGCGAAGTGATTATGCGCCCGGGGATAGCGCCGATATACGTGCGCCTGTGCCCGCGTATCTCCGCCTCGTCACGCACACCGCCCAGCGACATACGCACAAACTTCTTACCCACCGCGCGCGCGATCGATTTCGCGATGCTCGTTTTGCCCACGCCGGGCGGCCCCGCCAAACAGAGTATAGGGCCTTTCATGTCGTTTTTCAGCTTCATCACGGCCAAAAATTCTATGATCCTGTCCTTCACTTTGGTAAGCCCGTAATGATCCTGGTCGAGTATCTTGCGCGCGTGCTTCAAATCGAGGTTGTCTTCCGTCTTAACGCCCCACGGCAGTGAAACGATCCAGTCGAGGTATGTATGGATCACATTCGTTTCGGGCGAACCGGGCGACATGCGCGAAAGGCGCCCCACCTCTTTTTCCGCTTTCGCGCGCACTTCTTCCGGGAGCTCCAGCTCCGCGATCTTCTTTTTAAATTCGTCTATCTCATCCTTATCGGTATCCGAATCGCCCAGTTCTTTTTGGATGGCTTTCATCTGCTCGCGCAGGAAATATTCTTTTTGCGATTTATCGATCTGCTGGCGCACGGAAAAAGCGAGCTCTTTATCGATTTCCTGTATCTCGATCTCCTTTTCCAGTATCTCCATCACGGCTTTTAAGCGGTCAAGCTCGTTTACACAGTCCAGCACGCGCTGTTTGTCGTCCATCTTAATAGCGACATTCGCGGCGATAAGGTCGGCAAACTTACCCGCGTCCTCTATCTCGTTGACCGTGTATAATGTCTCGGTAGGGATGCGCGCCCCCAGCGAGGCGTATTTTTCAAACAGCTCGGTGATGCGGCGCATATACACTTCCTTGATCACGATCTGCGCCTGGTTCTCCCCCTCTTTTTCATCAAACACCTGCACGATCGTCTCAAGGTACGGGTCGCGCTTCACATACCCGATCAGCTTGCCCCTGCGCACGCCTTCCACCAGCACGCGCATCATATCTCCGGGCAGCTTTAGCACCTGCTTCACCTTTGCCACGGTGCCGATCTCAAAGAGGTCGTCCTTTTCGGGCGTCTCCACCTTTACATCCTTTTGGGCCGCCAGGAATATTTCCCTGCCCTGCACCATACATTCTTCCACCGCGGCGACAGACATATCCCGCCCCACGTCAAAATGCAACACCATATACGGAAAAACTACCAAGCCCCTAAGCGCCACCATGGGCATCCTCTGTAGCATTTTCTTCAAGTCCGTAAGCTCCTTTATTGTTTGTCGGCAATCCGTACGTTCAATTTTTCCTATATAGTATACATGAAACGTGTCACATACGCAATTATGAATACACCTTCCCTTGCGCTATTGTTAAAATAACAACATTTTCCACCGTAGGCAGTTAAGACGCTGCCGCTGGGCGTCAAGGGGGGCCGGAAGATTCGGAATTTCTCCCTTAGCCCC
>DOMW01000279.1:28970-31578 GCA_003510345.1 Clostridiales bacterium
CGACCTTAGTTATCTGGGAAGATATGAGAGTTCAGCTATGTAGACCAGAATACGGAATGGATGAGATGCATTTGTATGGTTACAGAGCATGGTTTCCGGGATTGTTGGCGTTTTTGCCTTTAAGGGAGTTTTTAGAACCGTAGGTTCTAAACCGCCGGAGGNNCGCCGCAGGCTCCTTGACCCGGGGGGAATACCCAAAAGCAAACGTAAGATATTTGCACAATAGAATACGGTTCGCATTTGAGCGGATATGCCTAGAGATGGAGGATGAGAACCCACTTTAATTAACGGCTCCCTAATTCAACACAATTTCCATCATCTTCTCCCGCATCCGTTCCGCCGCCATTTCGCTGACCGTTTCATATTCCCGCCGGAAGCTTTCGCTTTTCCGCATGACGGCGAGGGCTTTGCGCGCTTTGTCCATTTGCCGGATATCCCGCACTAAAAAAGCCCCCTGCCCGTGCTGGCGCGTGCCAAACATGTCTCCGCTGCCGCGAAAATCCATGTCTTTTTCGGCAATCTCAAACCCGTCGTTCGTTTCAACCATCACTCTCAAACGCGCCGCCGCGCTCTTTTGGTCGGATACCAAAAAACAATACGACTGCGCTTTGCCGCGCCCCACCCTGCCGCGCAATTGGTGGAGCTGCGCCAGGCCAAACCGTTCGGCGTTCATGACAGCCATCACGGTGGCGTTCGGTACGTCCACGCCCACCTCTATCACCGTGGTGGAAACAAGCGCCTTGACCGTTCCTTCGGCGAATTCCCGCATGATACGCTGTTTCTCCGCGCTTTTTAGTTTACCGTGCAGCAGCGCGGCGGGCAGGCCTTCAAAATGCGCGCTCATTTCCGCGTAGACCTCCTGCGCCGAACGCGCCTCCATTTCGCCCTCCTCTATCAGCGGGCACACGATATACGCCTGCCTGCCCTCTTGCAGCTCCCGCCTGATAAACCCGATCATATCCTTATATTTATTTTTGCGTATCAGATACGTTTTTACAGGCAGCCTACCGGGCGGCAGCTCATCCACTATGGAAATATCCGTCTTGCCATACAGCACCAGCGCCAGCGTGCGCGGAATGGGCGTCGCGGACATAATCAGCGAATGCACATCATGACTGCCCGAGATAGCCGCGCGTTGTTTTACGCCAAACCGGTGCTGCTCATCCGTGATCAAAAGGCACAGGTTTTTAAATTTGATCTCTTTGTAGATGAGCGCGTGCGTGCCTATGACTACGCTCGCCTCCCCCTCTTCTATCCTGCGCGCCTCTTCCCTGCGCTGTTTCGCCGTAAGCGAGCCCGTAATGAGACTCACCCGTTCTTCCCCAAAAAGCCGCGCCGCCGCTTTTTTGTGCTGCTCCGCCAATATTTCAGTGGGTGCCATCATCACGCTCTGGCAACCGTTCTTTTGCATGCATTCCATCGCGAAAAAAGCAAGCGCCGTCTTGCCGCTGCCCACATCGCCCTGCAAAAGCCGGTTCATGTAGCTTACGCCGCCAAAATCGCGCGCGATCTCGCCCATGATCCTGCGCTGGGCGGCAGTGGGCGCAAAACCCAGCCTTGATGCGAAAGAATCAACCTCATCTTGCCCGATGGACAAAACGACCTCGCTGCGCTGCCGCTTTTCTTCATCCAGCAGTTCTATCATGCGGCAAAACACCAGCAGCTCGTCAAACACCACACGCCCGCGCGCCGCGTCCGCCTGCTCCATGTTTTCCGGAAAGTGCGCCTTTCTGAGCGCGTCGTGCAGCCCTGGCAGCGCAAACCGTTCCAAAAACCCGGCGGAATACGGCTCGGGTACGCGTACATGCAAAAGCGCTTCTTTAAGCGCCTTTCTGAGCACAGCCTGCTTTAAGCCCGCCGTCAGCGGATACACCGGGTAAAACGGGTCTTCCGGCTTTCTAAAAAAGAAGACCGGCGATGTGATACACGGTTTCTTCATCTGCACCGCCAGTTTACCGTAGATATAAACCGTGTCGCCCTCGTGGATGAACTTTTTGATGTGCACCTGGTTGAATATATCCACACGCGCTACCGCGCTGCCATCCGAAACCTGGAAGCTGGTGATCTCCATACCCTGCCGCACATACCGCGTTTTGGGTGAACTGAAGATAACGGCTTCAATAAGGCCGCTCTCCGAAATCTTCATATCCTTTATTTTGCGCACGCGGGAATAATCGATGTATGCGCGCGGCAGGTAGTAGAGCAGGTCGCGCACCGAAAAAACGCCCACTTTGTCGAGCGCTTTGGCTGTTTTATCGCCTATACCGGCAAGTGATTGTACTGATTCTTCCAGCCGCATTTTTTATCCTCTGCATGGTTCTGTGTAACCGTTTATTGAAGAGAGTTCGTATCCCTGTCCGCCCAAATACGAACCCATATTTTATTGTGCAAATATCTTGTGTTTGCTTTTAGGTATTCCTCTGTGGTCAAGGTGCCTGCGGCGCATTATATGCCTCCGGCGGTTCAGAACCTACGGTTCTAAAAACTCCCTTAAAGACAAAGACATGAACAATAGAGGGAAGCCATGCCTTACAATCTCTTTATTCCGTATTCTGGTCTACATTGCTGAACGGTAAGTCTTCCCAGATTACTAAGGTCGCCGACCTTA
>DOMW01000102.1:0-4706 GCA_003510345.1 Clostridiales bacterium
TTTCGCAACATAGGCGGCGTAGGCGTTGTGTCATCGGGCGGTACAGACTTCTTATACTGATGCGTTTATCCTTCGGAGTGTCAAAAAAACCTTCGAAGTATAAATCGGTATGCAAGGATGAGAAAGATACCTATCAAAAGCTATAGGGTATTCCCCTGGGGTCAAGGTATCCCTACGGGATACCTTGACCCAAAAGGAATACCCGAAAGATAGCCGCAGGATATTTCGAAAAATCCGCATTTTTTGCGGTGTTTTTAAAATGTGATTGGTATAACCATGTTTCGCGGCCATGCCCACCCTGGGGGAAATATGGAGGGGAAGGAAAGTCGCCCGGCGAACCAATATCTACGCGCCGATGATACTAAAACTCTTAATACACGCAAAACAGCCGCGCCCCACGCGACGTAATGTGTCAAAAGTGTTAGGGAACAACGCTTGTGAAAAAGCCGCCTTGTTGCTATACTGGATATGATATCAAAAGTGAGGAGCCATTCATTTCATGGATATGTTGCAGTCGGTTGTTTTAGGGGCGGTGCAGGGCTTTACAGAGTTCCTGCCCGTTTCAAGCTCGGGTCATCTTGCCCTGTTGCAGGCGCTTTTCAAGCTCGAAAGCGTGCCATTGTTTTATGATGTGATGTTGCATGTGGGCACGCTTGTCGCCGTGTTCATCGCGCTTTGGCCGGAGATAAAAGCCATCTTGCGCCACCCCGTAAAAAACAAACTCGGCATGCTTATCATCGCCACACTACCAGCGGTCGCCGCCGTACTGGCGCTGCGATACTTCCTGCCCCAAACATACGACGCGCTGCAAAACGGTAAGTACCTCGCCATAGGGTTTTTTGCCACAAGCGCGGTGCTCGTCATAAGCGAACTCATCGCCCGCCGCATGGAACGGAAACGCACGATCGGCCTGCCGCAAGCTGTCGTCATGGGTGTGATGCAGGCGGGGGCGACCATAGCGCCCGGCCTTTCCCGTTCCGGCTCTACCATCGCGGGCGGCCTTTTTATGGGCGCCAAGCGGGAATTCGCGGCGAAATTCGCGTTTTTGATGTCTATCCCCGCCATCATCGGCAGCGCGCTTTTCACGGTGCGGGACGTAATGGAAACCGGCCTTGGCGACGTGAACATCCCCATGGTGGTCCTAGGCATGGCGGCGGCGGCGGTATGCGGCTTTCTCGCCATCCGTTTTATGCTAAGGCTCATCAGTAAGTATAAGCTTTACGGCTTTGCCGTCTATACGGCGGCTTTGGGCGCGGTCATATTGCTGGAAGCGGTGCTGTACGGCAATATCTTTATGAACCCGTTCGCGTAATCCGTTACAAACCCGGATTTGTATGCTATAATATTTTCTGTTGTATCCATATTACACGACTATTTTAAAAGGAGGTCCAAAACCCCATGCAATATTCAAAAGAAGTTGAAGAAATGGTATGTGTGGCAAAAGGCCCGCATCACGGCCCCGCGCCCATACCCGAAGAAGGCAAATGGGTGAAATCGAAGGAGATCAAAGACATCAGCGGGCTGACGCACGGCGTAGGCTGGTGCGCGCCGCAGCAGGGGGCCTGCAAGCTGACGCTCAATGTGAAGGAAGGCATCATCGAAGAGGCGCTTGTGGAGACGATCGGCTGCTCGGGCATGACCCATTCCGCCGCGATGGCGGGCGAGGCAATTGTGGGCAAAACGCTGCTTGAGGCGCTCAACACAGACCTTGTGTGCGACGCGATAAACACGGCGATGCGCGAGCTGTTTTTACAGATTGTATACGGCAGGACGCAAACGGCGTTCTCGGAGGGCGGCCTGCCCGTCGGCGCGGGCCTTGAGGACCTCGGGAAAGGCCTTTGCTCGCAGGTGGGCACCATTTACTCCACGCAAGCAAAGGGTGCGCGTTACCTCAACCTGGCGGAGGGCTATATCCTCGAGCTTGGGCTGGACGAAAACGACGAGATCATCGGCTACAAATTCGTGCGCTTTGGTAAAATGATGGAAGCTATTCGCGGCGGCGAAGACGCGAACAAGGCGTTTGAGAGCAACATTGGCACATATGGGCGGTTTGACGAGGCGGTAAAACGAATCGACCCGCGCAAAGAATAGGGGGGCAAACTTCATGGTTACATTTGAAAGTTATGAGAGAAGGATTCCTCAGATCGAAAAATGCATGAGCGAGTACGGCTTTTCATCACTGGAAGAAGTCAAACAATATACGGTGGACAGCGGGCTGGACATAGATACTATCGTACGGGGCATACAACCCATCGCGTTTGAAAACGCCGTGTGGGCATATACGCTCGGGGCGGCGGTCGCGCTTAAAAAAGGCTGCAAGAAAGCAAGCGAAGCGGCGGAAGCGATCGGCATAGGGCTGCAAGCGTTCTGCATTCCGGGCAGTGTCGCCGAACAGCGGCAGGTGGGCCTCGGCCACGGCAACCTCGCGGCCATGCTGCTTGAGGAGAGCACAAAATGCTTCTGCTTTTTAGCGGGGCATGAATCGTTTGCTGCTGCGGAAGGCGCGATCGGCATAGCCAAAACGGCGAACAAAGTGCGCAAAGACCCGTTGCAGGTCATTTTAAACGGCCTGGGGAAAGACGCCGCGCAAATCATTTCGCGTATCAACGGTTTCACGTATGTGGAAACGGAATATGATTACGGCGCGGGCGAGCTGAAGGAAGTGTTCCAAAAAGCGTATTCCAAGGGCGACCGGGCGAAGGTGCGCTGCTACGGTGCGGACGACGTTTCGGAAGGCGTCGCCATCATGCGCAAGGAAGGCGTGGATGTTTCCATCACGGGCAATTCCACCAACCCCACGCGCTTCCAGCATCCCGTTGCGGGTACCTATAAAAAATGGGCCATCGAGAACAACAGGAAGTATTTCTCCGTCGCCTCGGGCGGCGGCACAGGGCGCACGCTTCATCCGGACAATATGGCGGCGGGCCCCGCTTCTTACGGCATGACGGACACGATGGGCCGTATGCACGGCGACGCGCAGTTTGCGGGCTCGTCTTCCGTGCCGGCGCATGTGGAGATGATGGGCCTCATAGGCATGGGCAACAACCCGATGGTTGGGGCTTCCGTAGCTTGCGCCGTGGCTGTGGAGCAGGCGCAGCGCTAATCTAGCTGTTTATACCAAATTAATTTAACGTTGGGCAAGTAGGTTTGCTCTAGTATTGAAAAATTGCCGCGCGTGAAACTGCGGGCGGCAATTTTTTATTCAGCCGAAGGTTGTGCAAGCCAATCTATCAGCTTGCATGGAATTAGATATTGAACGGCTTCCCAATTAGGCAGCGCCAAGAAACACAGCCTAACCCGCCCGGCAGAAAGCATTCAAGCCCAATGTTTTACATTATTTTCAATTTTCTACAAATAATTCGCTGGAAACGGAATATATTTCGCCTGTCATGAATATATATAAGTATTAGTTGTAATATACAAATAATTGACGCACAGGAGAATTTGGTATGTCAAAGAATACGAATGTTTTGATTTTGGAAGATGACAGGCACACAGCGAACGATTTGAAGCATCACCTTCGGGGTAAAGACAATATGGAATACGTGGAGTGTGTGCCCTCCGTAGAAGAAGCGTGCCAGTTTTTGCAGGTGAAGCCGGTCGATATTGTGGTGCTGGACCTGATCATGTCTTCCCGGGACGGCTATTGCTTCCTGGAAACACTGGACCACCTGACCCTCCAGCAAAAACCGCATGTGATCGTGACCTCCGCCATCGATAACGAACACGCTATCCGGCGCGCGTTTGACATGGGGGCAAAATACTACATGATCAAGCCTTATGAAAACGAAGTGATGTACCGGCGAATATTGGATGTGTGTTTTTCCGGCGCCCGGCAAAAGGGCGCGGCGGGCGGCAAAGGGAAGACCATAGACCAGCGTATCATGGAGATATTCCTTGCTCTGGGCATACCGCCGCACCTAAAGGGTTACCAATATTTACGCACAGCCATTAAGATGGTGCTTTTAGATTCGACTATTATCTACAGTATCACAAAAAAACTGTATCCAAGCATTGCGATGGAATATTCCGTGACCCCTACCAAAGTGGAACTGGCCATACGGCACACGCTCGACGTGACTTGGCAGCGGAATAAGTTTGAACACCTCGACCAAGTATTCGGCTGCGACGTGTACCTGAAGAACACAAAACCTACCAACGGTGAATTTATCGCGCTGGTTTCCGACTTGCTTTCTTTTGAGCAGCAGCAATCTTGAATACAGGACAACGGCTGAATATTTATGCTTATTACAATATATGGCGCACAATGTATAAAACTGGGCAGTGCGTACAAAAATGTGGATAACCCTAACCGGAAGGCATTAAATTACCGCCTTTTGTGTATGGATATGTGGATAACGTGGATAACCTCCTGCATATCTGTGAGTAAAATATGAATATCGTCTGTTGACGCAATCAGCGGGTGACACGAAAAAGTGAATTTCTCAATCAGTATTATGCATGTTTATGCATCCTTGTATGCGCTACCCCTGCCTAAAGGCGCGTAATTCCAGAAGAAAACGCGGGATATTTTTATACCATTTCCAAGTTGAGTTGTTTTAATTAGGCTCGGAATAATACGCCAGCAGAAGATCGACCATGCGGCCATAGCTTTTTATGCCGTCCGCTTGGTTTTGGCCGCGCAGGTACGCGTCGTTTATTTCCGACACGGTATCCTGCACCTCGCCCTCGTAAGCGTCCCAATA
>DOMW01000102.1:4806-14195 GCA_003510345.1 Clostridiales bacterium
TCCGAATACAGGCAGGCAAGGTAGCTTATGAAGTTTGCCTCGTCTTCGCGGCAGACACCCAAAAAGTGCGCGCTCTCATGCGCACCGGCAAAAGCGACGAGCAGCGGGGGCTGGTGCACGTTCACATTTGCTTCTTCGGTAAAAGGGATATAAATGCCGGAGATACCGGCATAGCTCATCATCTCGGACGCAAGCACCGGCTTTGGCGCGGGAATGGCTATGCTCCGCGCGAATTGCGGGTAGTCCTGCGCAAGCGCGGCATACGCCCCGGGAATCTTTTTTAGTATGCCGCTGTTACCTTCTTCATAAAAAAATGTGCCGTGTTCATCTTCCGCCTGCTGTGCGCGCAGCGCGTTTGCCTGCTTTGCCAGCAGCACACACAGGTCTGCAAGCGCCTGCGGCGGCTGTTCCTCCACATTGAGGTTAAGCGTATACGCCACGGAATACCGGGAATAGTTGAACCCCCACATGACATAAAACAGATTCATGCCCACCCCGCCGATCAGCGCGAACGTGATCAGCGTGCGCACAAGGTTCACCAGCCGGAGTTTCTTCTTTACCGCGCTTATGATGGTGCGGATGATCCATACGCCAAGTAAAATAAGCAGCGCATACACTAAGAATTCGGAAAATGAAAAGGGCATCCACCCAAACACGCTGCCGACCGCGCTTGAAAAGCCCGGATAAAACCCTTGGGCAAATGCCTGCTCCGCCCAGTCTGGGTTTGCCGCGGCAAGGTCTCTAAGTAAAAAGGCGAGTGGATAAAGCAACAGAAAAAGCAGCCTTAGAAGCTGTTTTTTCCACACGGCGGAGATTCGCCTGCCGCCGGGCAGCGGCTGCGTGTCCTCATGCGGAAAGCTAAGCAGGCCGCCCTCCAATTCTCTGATCTCTTTTTCTAGCATAGCATAGCCCCAAACGATATTACTACCAGCATACGACATGCGCGGCGGGAAATCCAGTTTTGTTTACAAATTATTTTCAGATCGGCCCCAAAAACCACGACATTCCCGTCCTGTTATGGTAAAATACTCCATAAGTTGTTGAAAATGACGTTCTATTTGCGTGCAAACGGAGGAAAAAGGCGATGGAATACCGGAAATTCAAGGAAGACAATATATCCCTGCTGGGGTTTGGCGGTATGCGGCTTCCCCTGCTCAGCGACGGCAGGATGATCGACGAGGGTGCGGCGCAGGCTATGGTAGACCGCGCGATTGAAGGCGGCGTGAATTATTTTGACACGGCGTACGCGTATCATCACAAAGAAAGCGAGCCTTTTTTGGGCAGGGCGCTGAAAAAACACAACCGAGAGAAAGTTTTTATTGCCACGAAAATGCCCCCGTGGTTTGTGAACAGCGCGGCGGATGTACACCGTATCTTTGATGAACAACTGGCAAAACTGCAAACGGACTATTTTGATTATTACCTGGTGCACAGTTACGACGCGGAAAACGCGCAAAAAGGGGAAAAGATCGGCATCTACGATATTTTGAAGAAAAAGCAGCGCGAGGGGAAGATCCGCCACCTTGGGTTTTCCACGCACGACAGCCTAGAGGGGCTTTCTGAAGTGGCCCGGATGCGCGAATGGGATTTCGCGCAGATCCAGCTTAATTACATGGACTGGACGCTGCTGCATTCCAAAGAACAATACGAGATATTGCGCGGCCTTTCCATTCCTATAATTGTGATGGAGCCCGTGCGCGGCGGCACGCTGGCCACGCTGAATGACGCGGCGCTCACAGTCCTTTTGGAGCTCGGCGAAGGCGCAAGCCCCGCCAGCTTCGCGCTGCGCTATGCCGCTTCGCTGCCGGGCGTCTTTACCGTGCTTTCCGGCATGAGCGATATGCGCCAACTGGAAGATAACATAAAGACGATGAGCGCGTTCAGCCCCATAACGGAGCGGGAAAAAGATGTGCTATATAAAACGGCGGAGGCTTATATGGCTTCGGGCGCGATCCCCTGCACCGGGTGCGGCTATTGCATGGACTGCCCGTCCGGCGTGGATATCCCGCGGGTCATAAGCCTGTACAATGAGTATTGCAAAAACGGGAACAAAATGGCGTTCGGCGCAAACTATATCTCGATCGGGGAAGACAGTCTGGCGCACAAATGCACCGCGTGCGGGCAGTGCGAGGGGCTGTGCCCGCAGGGCATCCCCATTTCAGAGCATATGGCAAAGATCGCCGCGTTCGCGAAAGAACAGGGTTATGTGTATGACTGAACAGGCGCACCGGCTTTGCGGCCGCTATGTCGCCGTGGATATTGAAACGACCGGGCTTGATTTCTCGCAGGGCGATATACTGGAAATCGGCGCTGTGGAGATGCGGGACGGGCAGACCGTCCGCGTATTTGACACATTGATAAAGCCGAATGGGCGCATCAGTCCGTTCATCACGCGCCTGACCGGCATCACAAACGAGATGGTGGCGGACGCGCCGGATATAAAAAGCGTGCTGCCGCTGTTTTACGATTTTATACAAGACCTGCCGTTGCTGGGGCACAACATCAGTTTTGATATGGGGTTTTTATCCCATAACTGCGCGCGGCATCTTATGCGCCCGATAAAAAACAGTACGATGGATACGATGTATTACAGCCGCAGGCTGTTTTCGCAATTGCCCAACCACAAGCTGGAAACATTGGTGCGCGCGTTCGGCCTTGCGGACGGCACGCCGCACAGGGCGGCGGAGGACGCGCGGCTCACCGCGCTTTGCTATGAACACATGAAGCGGTATGCGGAGAAGAACGACATCGACCTTGCCGCGCTGTGCCAACCAAAGTACCCGGCTTATGTACGCATCGGCGATATCCGCCCCGCTGTAGAAACGTTTAATGAAAATCACCCGCTGTTTGGCAAAACGTGCGTCTTCACGGGCACACTTCAAACGATGGGCCGCAGAGAGGCCATGCAGCGCGTGGCGGACGCGGGCGGCAAGTGCGCGTCTACCGTAAATACAGGTACGGATTATTTGATCGTGGGAAAAGGTTCCGGCGCGAAAAGCAGCAAACAAATAAAAGCGGAACAGCTTGCCCAAAGAGGGCAGGACATCGTGATCCTTTCGGAAGGGGCGTTTTGTTCGCTGGCCGGGGACGCGGTGGAAAACAGTCGGTAGGAGCGGAATCTGGGTGAAACGCGGTGCTCCAATTATTCCTTATTTCGCGCGCACATAAACCGGGTTTTGATGCGAGTTCTCCGTTTTTCTGGATTGCACTTCAAATTGTTTCAATGATTTTATCAGCGTGGACATTTTGGCATACCCGTAATTACGCGTGTCAAAATCCGGATGGCGGCGGTTCAGCACGTTGCCCACCGCGCTCAAATGCGCCCAGCCTTCATCGTCGGAAAGTTCGTTTATGATCGCCTTGATGACGTTTACCAGCCGCCGCGAGCTCATCACATTTGATTTTGAGCTACTTTTTGCGGTATCCGGTTTTTCCGCACCGCCATTTTCTTTCTCATCCTCGCCGGAGGCGAGCACCTCAAGGTAAATAAACTTTTCCACGGCGGCTTTAAAGGGCGCAGGCGTCTTTTGTTCGCCCATGCCGATCACATACATACCGGCTTCGCGCAGGCGGGAGGCAAGGCGGGTGAAGTCGCTATCGGAAGAAACGATGCAAAACCCATCCACATTGCCCGAATAAAGGATATCCATCGCGTCTATAATAAGCGCCGCGTCCGTAGAGTTTTTCCCCACCGTATAGGAATATTGCTGGATGGGTGTGATAGAGTAGTTTAAAAGGCTTTTCTTCCACGAGGAAAGCTGCGGCTTTGTCCAGTCGCCATAAATACGCTTGTAGGTAGGCGTGCCGTAATTGGATATTTCGTTTAAAATTGGTTGGATATACTTTCCCGAAACATTATCCGCGTCGATTAAGACGGCGATTCGCTTGTCGTTGTTTTCCATAAAGAACCCCTTTATCCTTAAAATACTATAGTTTTCCTTATCATTATACCATACTCATGCGCGCCCGCGCAGGAAAAAACAGATGGCGTCCTCCACAGCGGCGACATCGACGCGGGTATTTACGCACGGGCCTTCGGGGCGTTCGTTCTTGACACCCAGGCTGGGAATGGGAAACACATCCATAATGCCGGAAGACAGGTCCCGCTCACACGCAACGGCGACGATCGCTTTGGGGCGCACGGCCTTCACATGGTTTCGCGCGAGCGTGCCGCCCGTAACCACTACAAGGTGCGCGCCCAGCTTTTCACAAAGCTGTTTTAGCGCGGCGATGTCGCAATCCCCGCATCCGGCGCAGTTTGCCACATCCTGCGTTACCCGCAGGTTGCAAGTGTTTTTTTGCAGGCAGTGGGGCGCGAGCACGGCGATGTCACCGCCCGAAAGGCTGGACTTAAGGGAACGCACCAGCCGGTTGTTCATATCTACATAGGAACCTTGCGCGTCGCTTTTGGAAATGCCGAATACCCTCCCGAGAGCGATCGCGGCGGGATAGAGCGCAAACATCCTGCGCAGCAAAAACCGCCGCAGTGTTCCAGGTGGGCGACCCCGCCTTGAAGAGACTGTCATGGCAAACAAGCCCAGCAAAAAAAGCGCGGCGGTAAACACGGCCGCGACGCCAAGCACGGTCAGCACAACGCGAAAGGTTTCGTTTTCCGCGTGCAGCAGCATATAGAGCACAAAAAACACAAGCGCGAAAAGTCCGCAGGCGCAGGCGGCGTACAGCGCGGCAAACACGGGGAGGCGCTTGGTTGGCTGTGTGTTTTTTTTCATGGAGATAGTATAACATAAAATGGGTGTGGTATACTAATTATGCTTGGTAACCGCTGATCAAATTAGGCCGCGCGTCTTTCCGCCCGTGGCAGCGCCGTCAGAACCCGCTCTTAGCGCTGCTAGGAACGGAGCCTGCCCAAACTGCCACGAACGAAAATTGCTCGAAAAAATGCGGAGGAATAGCACATGGAGAGAAACGAACTGCTGGTAACGTACGGGGAAGACGTAAAACCCATGGTGCGCGAATTGCTGGAGCGCGCGCGGTTGGCGGAGGATATCCCGCAGGGGGCGAAGATCGGCATAAAACCTAACCTTGTGGTGGCGCGCCCGTGCACAGAAGGCGCGACGACGTCGCCCGAAATCGCCGCCGCGCTGGTGGAATATTTGCAGGAGCATGGGCACAGGGACCTGTTGATACTGGAGGGGGCGTGGGTGGGCGCGAGCACAAGCCGCGCGTTTTCGGTGTGCGGCTACGAGGCGCTTTCCAAGCGTTACGGTGTGCCGCTGTTTGATACGAAACAGGATAGCTTTACGCAAAGGTCCAGCGGCGGCATGGCCATGCAACTGAGTGATAAAACGCTCGCGCTCGATTACCTGATCAACCTCCCCGTGCTCAAGGGACATTGCCAGACAAAGGTGACGGGCGCGCTTAAAAACTTGAAGGGGTGCATTTCTGACGCGGAAAAAAGGCGCTTTCACACACTGGGGCTGCACCAGCCCATCGCGCATCTGAACACGTTGATCAAAACGGATTTTATATTGGTGGACAGCCTGTGCGGCGACCTGGATTTTGAAGAAGGCGGCAACCCCGTACGCATGAACCGCGTGCTGTGCGGCAAAGACCCTGTGCTCGTAGACGCGTATATCGCGTCGGCGATGGGATATGACCCCTATGAGATTGGCTATATCAAGCTGGCGGAACAGCTTTCGGTGGGCAGCGCAGACATAGAAGGCGCTACAGTCTCCACGATAAGGAAGGACAGCACAAAAGCGCGCGGGTCATCTTCGCGCAAGGTGGGGCAACTGGCAAAAGCAGTGGACGCGCGTGACGCGTGCTCGGCCTGCTACGCGAATCTGATCCATGCGCTGGCGCGCCTTGAGGGTGAAGGCAAGCTGCGCGCGTTCTATAAGAATAAAATCTGCATTGGGCAGGGATTTAAAGGAGTGGAAAAAGACGGTGTAGGCGTCGGAAACTGCGCGGCGGGGCTTTCCCAAAACATAAGCGGCTGCCCGCCGGACGCACGGCGGATATTGGCGTTTTTAAAAGATCAGGCATAGTACAAACGCGGGGGCGCGTGGTTCTGTATTCGCTTTGACAGCGGTTATCTAAGTGCACTATACGCCTTCGCGCCGGGCGCCTTTCTTTTTCCTCTATTTTCCCCGGTCAACCAATATCCACGCCGCTGATCATAATAATTCTTTTCCATTCACAAAATGTCCCCTTTGAACATACGGAAATAGTTGCAAACGCCCGTATGTTTTTGTTTTATATTGAATTGACGTAGATACTGGGCGTATTGTATAATTAATTGTAACGAAAAGGGATGGTGCAATGTATGCCAACATGTAAAAAATGCGGGACCAGCAATTTGTTTTTATTGCTAACCAAAGACGGTTTGTGCCGCCCATGTGAAATCACGAGACAAATCTCATTGAACGAAGAATTCCATATTAGCAAAGTTTTCCACGTATTTTTGCCGAATAACTATATTTTTTATGTGGCTGTGGATGATCAAAACAAGCGGTTTGCCATGTGCGCGCAAACGATGAGCAAGCCCCTCCGCATCGGGTTTTATGCCTATACCGACCTGATCGAGGTGGAAGTATCGGAAAGCGAGCCTGCCAAAAACATGTGCAACGCGATGACGATCAATATTTACCTGAATTCGCTCCAGCGCCCGCACATCGCGTTTTATGTGATTAATTCGCCCGTGCAGTTTGGCAGCAAGAAATATTATAAAGCCGTGCGCATGGCTAAGCAGGTATACGCGGTGCTGCGCTATCTGCAACACAACGCGGAAGTGGTGCTGCGGGAGCGGCAAAGCGCCGGAGTGCCGCAGATGCCGCGCAGGGTTTCCTATGACCTGCCGCCCGAAGAAGTATTTACGGAAATACCGGCGGGCGGGCAAGCGCCGGAGGAAGAAAAGCCTGAGGTGGCGGTCACGGAAAAACAGTGGGAAGAGCCTGCCAGCAAAGCGCCGAAAGGCGAAGACGAGCAGGCAATGGAGGAACGGGCCGAAGCGGTAGCGGAGCTGCTGGTGGCGGAAATCATGGAAGAAGACGCCTTGGAGTTGCCTGTTGTGGCGGAAGAGAGCTATGCGGAAGAAAAAACCGAGGAGATAACGGCGCAGCCGGTGACAGCACAACCGGTGGTTGAGCACACAACAGAAAAAATGCCGATGGAAAACAACGCCGGGGAATCGTCGTCCGGCGAAAAGACCGACGATAAAGAAGAAAAAGCTGACAATAGCGAAGAAAAGACCGAAGCAAAAGAGGCGCAGCCAAAAGCGAAAGTGCCGAACGCAAAACCCACTGCCGCAAAGGCGGCGGCAAAAAAGACTGCACAGCAAGACACGCCGCGAAAGCCCGCCGCAAAAAAACGGGCGAGGCAGAATGCCGCGGCGAATAAGCAACAATCCGCGCCAAAGAGCGCACCCGAAAAAGAGAACGAGCCTGCCGCTGATAAAGAAACAAACAACAAAGAAAACACACCGACGGAAGCGAAGCCTGCGGAAAAAGGTGGCAACACGGCGGCTGCGCAGGAAAACCGCCTGTTAAAGTCGCTCAAAGGGGCTGGCGGCGCGGCTGCGGGCGCTTTTGCGAAAATAAAAGAAAAAGTATCATCAGGGGCGAAATGAATGACCGGCGCCTTCTGCGGATTCGTACTGCGCGGAGGTGTGGCCGAAAAGCGCTGGTGCATAGTAGGTGGTGTTACTAAGATATGAAACAGGCGTTTATTACGCCGCCGCGCCGTTTTCGGCGGGGTTCTCCGCTGCCTGCTCCACCGAGGGCGCGCCGTTGAATTTATAAAATCCTTCCGTTTTGCCGCGCTGTTCGGCAATCTGCATCATCTGTGTCACTGTTACAAATTTAAAGCCACGATCTTTCAGCTCTTTTATAATACGGTCGTATGTATCTGCCGTCACCTGATGGATATCGTGTGACAGCACGACAGAACCGTCCTGCACGCCTTGCCCCGTCTGCGCGCTGCCGTTTATCACATTCTGGTATAAGCTTTCGGTGTTTTTATTTTCCGCGCGCCATTCCTGCGGGTCTACCGACCACATCACCTGCACCCTGCCGATCTGTTCCGCCATCTCCGTGCTCATTGACCCGTAGGGCGGACGGTCGATCAATGCGCGCGCGCCGATTATTTGCTCGATAATATCGTTTGTTTTATTGTACTGCTCCGTCATGATCCGGTCGTAGGAAAGCCTCATCAAATCTGTGTGGTTGTAGCTGTGCGTGCCGATCTCATGCCCCGCGTCGTTTATACGCCCAAGCACTTCGGGATACCGCTCCACATTCTGCCCCAGCACAAAAAATGTCGCCACAACATCGTTATCCGCCAACACCCGCAAAAGCTGGTCTGTGCGCGCGGGATCCGGGCCATCGTCAAATGTGAGCGCCACTACTTTATCATGCGCCACATCAATATCCCCAATACTTTTCACCGGCATAAAGTTTCCTTCGAGACGCAGCATCGGCAGATTTGTTTCCGGCGGTGCGCTTTGCGTCGGCGTGGCGGCGGGGGTTTGTTGTGGCGGCGTTTCCGTCGGTGTAGCGGCCGGTGTTCCCGTCGCCTGAACTTCCGATTGCGGCGACGGCGTTTGTTGCGGTTGTGCCTGTGGTGAAATGGTTTTGCCACTCCCGGTAGAGACGTTCGTTTCAGCCGGGATATATATATTCTCCGGCGTTCTGCTGCAAGAGAGCAGTAAAAACGCGCAAAGCGCGCTTATGAGGATAAAGCGGGTCCATTTTCCATGCAGTTTGTTCATTTGATTGATTTCCTTTCAAATAATAGACAATAATGTTAAAAATACCCATATTGCTGCGCGCACAAACACACAGCAGCGCAAATTCACTTAGCGCTGGGCAAGTAGGTTCGAGCAGAATTGATTTCCGGCAAGGTGCGCAAACGAAGGTATATTGGCACACAGGAAAAGTTTGTATAACACAGCATGAAGCCGATTTTGCTAAATATAATGCTTCAGGCAACCGATGATTAAAACAGGTTCGTAGATTTTCCAGCAGTTTTTGTGGGTGGTAAATGGGCAAGGTTCGTCTATGCCCCGGTTAGACATGTCTGCCCAAATACGAACCCGTATTTTGCTGTGTAAATATCCTGCGTTTGCTTTTGGGTATTCCTCCCAGGTCAAGGTGCCTGCGGCGCATTGTATGCCTCCGGCGGTTCAGAACCTACGGTTCTAAAAACTCCCTTGAAGACAAAGGCATGAACAATCACGGAAGGCTGTGTCCTACAACCATACAAAACTATTTCTTCATTCCGTATTCTGGTCTACATTGTTGAACCGCAAGCCTTCCCAGATTACTAAGGTCGCGGGTCTACGTCGGCTTTAAGGGGAATGCGGAACGACCGCGTCCCGATGGGCGATGCAGGGAGTGCAGCATTCGTTGAACGCGAGACGAGCAAGCCGC
>DOMW01000173.1:0-2880 GCA_003510345.1 Clostridiales bacterium
ACCCTATAGCTTTTGATAGATATCTTTCTCATTCTTGCATACCGCTTCATACTTTGAAAGTTTTTTGACACACTGAAGAATGAACGCCTCAGAATAAGAAGTCTGTACTGCTCGGCGCACTAATACCTACGCCACCGATTACAATAATTCTTTTCCATGCACAAAATAGTCGCGCCCTTCGGAAACGCCCTATTGCGCGGCCAACCCTTTTTTGATGTGACTGTTCAGGTATACGGTGGAAATGACCGAAGAGATGAGGACGACAGAAAGCGTGGCAACAGCTGCCCCTTTACTGCCATACCATTGAATGAGCCAGATATCCAGCAATATATTGGCGATGCCCGAAACCGCGGCGATGACAAGATTTATGTTTACTTTGCGCAGCATGGCAAGCACATTACCGGAAGGAAGCTGGAAGCTGGCGGAGAAGAAATACGACAGCATCAGTATGCGAAACAACAGCACCGTGTCTTCGTATTGCTCGCCGAAAATGCCCACGATCTGCCCCGCGAGCGCGACGCCCAGAACGGTGATCACGGCGTTCATCAGAAGCATCCACTTTTTCATATGGGAATAATGCGGCTTGATCCAGGCAAAGTCCGTGCTGTGCTCGGCAAAATAAGGGTACACGAATACAATGACAGCCTGCGGGATAAAAATCAGGGCGAAGGGGATCTTTGTCGCGACGGAATAGCTCGCCGTCACACGCGGGTCGGTGACCAATATGCCCAAAATGAAAACATCCAGCAGATACAGAAGCTGAGAGATTACATTGCTGCCGCAGCAAACGAGGGAATAGTGGAGCAGGTTTCTTCTAAGCGGTTTTGCAAGCGGCTTCGCGCGCCCGCCTTCTTTGATAATATCCTTTGCCATGACGGCGGTAATGACGCCCGAACCCAAATAACCCGCGTACATGCCGATGATCATACCGTACACGTCATAAACAAGCACACCGATCAGCGTTCCGGCGACATAACCGATCGTGTTGATGTTCATGGAAAGCGCGTACTTTTTGTTTTCCTTGCGCGTACGAAAGCAAGTCGCGTAATATTGGTAAATAAACTGCACGAGCGGCAGGAAAGAAAGGGCGATGAGCATACCGCGCGCCTCCGGCATGGAAAGGGCGCCCCAAAGGCCGTAGATCAAAATCGCGGCGCAGAGCAAAAAGTTTACAAGCATCCCAAACCGCGCACCAAACCGGTAGATCGCGTTTTTTTCCTCTTGCTCCCGTGTTTCGCTGCAAAATTGCAGCACGCCGGAAATGACGCCCAGGCCTGTAAACAGCATAAAAATGGACACAATATTAAAACCATTGGTGTACAGGCCGTACAGATATTTATCTACCGCGTTGATGATGATGATACCCGAAACAAAATTCAGGGCTTTGTTTATAACATCGCTCAAAAATATCTGGAAAAACCCTTTTTCTTTCAAGTCGCCCATCATGCCGAGGAGCCCTTTTATCTTCATGCCGCCCTTTCCTCAAACAGCGTGCCCGGCCTGCTGTTTCGCAAAACGTCAGTCGCCATTTATTAAATACTCCGTGCCGTCCGCGTAAGTTACGCAGAGCCGCCTGTCCTTCGGGTAAACCTCGATCCATGTGTTGCCGGGCGTGAGCGTCAGTTCTTCGCCGGTGTTAAGGGTATAAATCGTGGGGGAATCGGCGTCTTTCCGTTCCCATGTACCCTGTAAATGCTTGCCGTGCACAAAAAATTCCGCTTCTCCCGAGCCAAACATCTCAATTTTCTTGCGCCCCTCTTCATTGGGGAATTCCGAAACGGTCGTATACTGGACGATCACATTTTGCACGGAAAGCGGCTCGCCCGTTTCTTCCGCGATAAACTCTTTATCGATCATATAGCGGACAAATTTATCAGTTTCTTTGTCATAGCGGTATTCCACAAAATCGAGCACGTCCGCCTGATAATACCAGAATTTCATCTCCACTTTTTCTATTTCGGGCGCGGTCGGATAGTTTCTTAGCGGGTAATACCGGAACATCCGCCTCTTTTGGGGCTGATAGTCATAAACCGCAAGGTCGGCAATAAGATCGGTATACGCGGTATGCTCAAGCGCCTTTCCTGTGTTTTGGCGGCGGTAGATCAAATTCGCGTTGGAAGCGTTTTGCCCCGCGCCGTTGATACGCTGCTTGATACGTTCGGCGCTTGCGCCCCATATATTGCTCTCCACTCCAGGCGTCTCCGCGCCGCCCATGTGCACATACAGCGCGTCCCACTCATTTTGTATCCATTGGCAGTAATATCGCGAGGAACGCACCGGGCCGACCTCAAGTTCATCCGGGCCGTCCTTTTGATGGAGGATATCGTTGAACACGCAGGTAAACCGGGTGTCCGACCCTTCCACCAGCGATTCATACACCACATCCGCATAGGAAAGCCCCGCTTGCGGGCGAGCGGCGTAGGAGTTCTCGATCTGCACAATAACAGGCCGGTATGTGGTCGTTCCGCCCCTAAGCCCGGTAACGGGGGAAGCGTCCTTGGGAACAGGGTCCGGCGTGGTAGTCGGTGTGGGCGTTGGGGTTGGCGTCGGTGTTGGTGTTGGCGTTGGTGTGGGAGTCGGCGCAATTGTGGGTGTGGGTGCTGGCGTCGGCACAGGCGCGGGTTCTTCCGCGCATCCCGCGAACGCGAACAAAAGCGCAAACAACACAAGCAGGATGGGTACCGTTTTTTTCATGATCGATCCTTTCAAATCAAAACTCTTTAGTAGATTATTATAGCATAATGGCACGAAATATAATACTAATCCCAAATACGAACCCGTATATTTATGTCGTGTAAATATCTTACGCTTACTTTTAGGTATTCCTCTATGGTCAAGGAGCCTGCGGCGCATTGTATGCCTCCGGCGGTTTAGAACCTA
>DOMW01000173.1:3024-3237 GCA_003510345.1 Clostridiales bacterium
GGGATATTTCGACAATCCCGCACGTTTTACTGTGCTTTTAGACTGGCATTAGTATTACACAGCAAACCTGGGTTCTATTTGGGCACTTACCTGGTATGATTCACAAAAAAGCACAACAGAAACCCCACGGCGGAAGCCGAAAGAAACAGGGCGCGCAATGCGCGCTCTGCGGCTTCACGGGAACCGTTTCACATAAAGCTTGACGCCGTCGCA
>DOMW01000173.1:3320-3457 GCA_003510345.1 Clostridiales bacterium
TTCTCATTATCAAGCGCCATGCGCGCCTGCTCCGGCTCAAGCTGTGCGTTCATCATTTCCTGTATGGCGACGGCAAGCCGTTTTCCCACCGAACCCTGCTTGTGGTAGAACACCTGCGGCCCGCTTGCTTCCGGGTT
>DOMW01000272.1 GCA_003510345.1 Clostridiales bacterium
AACCGGTTTGTTCTTCGATTTACTAGGCATAGTCTCTCCTTAAAGATATGATATGCCTTAAACACGAAATTACGGACAAGCCCGCCTATATTACATCATGGCAGATTACAGCATTCGACCTTACACCCTACAAATCCGGACTACGCTTGCTACTTTCGCTCTAAGCTCAGCAACAAATCAGTTTAATACCGTTTCGGACAAATTCGCCAGTATTTCACATTCTACAGCAAGCTCATCAAGCCCTACTTCTCCAATATACTCTTCAAAATAATCAACGTAATTTCCATGATTATAATTGATAATAGAAACAAACCCATTTACGCACCAAACACTTGCCTCAAGTGATAAAGCCGCATTATTTACCGAGGTAAGCAAAACTTTTGCTATTAAAATCTCATCCGACTTATTGATAAAAGAAATACTTATATCATTGTATGGATGTCCATTTCTCATCCGATAAAAAATAATTTCTTCCTTATCAGGAGATCGATAAACCTTATTAATATCATTAATTTGTTTTTCCCATAAACAAGCCTCCTTTTCCTCAAGATTTTCTTTTATTTTATTTAAAATAAAAGCCTCTAGAGCTGATGGTTTTTTGTTTATTTTTAATAACCTAAAGAATATAGCTTTCAATATATTCATATTATTCCCCCGAAAAGGACATTCCCCCTGCCCCATAACTAATACCTAGAGCAGATCCTTTATAAACGTTTGGAGTCCGTATCCATAACTGTTGTGGACGACTTAAAGGAGGATTCATCGTTTTCCATTTTCCACTCATAAACCTACGGCGATATGGATCTGAAAGAGCGTGAACTTCCTTTGGAACAAAATTTCCATTGAATATTGTCCTTGGTCCACCCAATCGTTTCGGTATGAAATGCGAAAACTCCATCCCTAAACCTTTAGCTCCCGCCGCTTTCACACCTCCTGCAAATCCTGTAGCGAAGCTTAGAGCAAAACCTCCCCATTCACCAACACCGTAAGCATCTGAACCTGCATCAATCCCTCCATCAATACCCAGAAAATCTCTTATCTTCCCGCCTTGTCCCAGCAGTACTGTATCTCCCAATCCCGCCGAAAAATCGACAATTTCCTGTGGCAAACTGGGCGGAGAAAACATCCTATGGGAAAAATCATTATACAAATACCCAAACGCGGCAATCACCGCCCCTTGCCCGGCCTTCCCTCCCGTAACGGCTGATGCCACTGCACCTGTTGCCGCTCGCGCTGCCAAGTTATGTTCAAAGCTACCAAGATCCGGAACTAGCGCTGATATTCCCGCACTCGCCGCTCCCGAGCCGCAACTGCCCCCGGCTGATACGGATTGCGCACAGCCCACCAAAGCATGCGACGCGACACGTGCAACGCCGCTGGAAATAACCCCGGAGAATGATTCTGAAAACGTACCGGCCGCATAGAAGAATGAAGCAAAGATCGCCCCTTTAGCCGCACTGGATAAACTACCACCTCCTACTAATCCGGAAACAGCTCCTGATATGGTTGAAGCCAGAAGCATACCTTGTGCTGTCAGCGCCGTAGCACTGACACCAAAAGTCGCCGGAGCTAAATAAGCTAAAGCTGCTCCCGCTGTGAAATACGCCGCCACGGCAACGACGATCATTTTCAGCGGCTTCCACAGTTTGCTCCAAAAGCTGAACCCGGAGGGATCAGTGAGGCTCAGGGGGTTGTTAAGGACGTAGGTGTAACGGTTGTAGTTCTGGCCGTCGTACGGGCTTTGGATAATGGGGTCGGCCTGGAGCATCCTGCCGGTTTCGGGGTCGTAGAGGCGACCGTTCATGTGAACGAGGCCAATTTCAACGAGTTGTTCGTGCCCGGTAAAGCCTCTCTCTTCGGCGATTTCTCCGGCGTTGATTTGGGTTTGGGTTCTGCGCCCCCAGGCGTCGAATCGGTATCTTTGGACGAGATTGCCTTGTTCGTCAGCGATGGCGGCGACGGAGCCCAGGTGATCCTTGATCCAGTAGCGGGTGCGGCTGCCGGCGGGGGTGTCTTGCGTTTGTTGCCCGTAGGTGCGGGTGTGGATGCCGATCACGCCTTCGGCGCCGTTCAGGTAGTGCCGCTCTTCGATTCCACCGTCCTGGCTGTGCTTGACTTCGAAGTTGCCGAGGTACCAGGTGACGGTAGCGCCACTATCGGTAACGACGGTTTCGCTGATGCGGCCATTGGCAGCGTTGTAGCGGTAAGAAAGGGTTGTGCCGCCTTTCTGGATGGTGTCGGGCAGGTTGTGGATGCCGTATGTGAGGGTTTGGCTACCCAGTTGGGCGTCGATGATGGCGGTCACGTTGCCGTTGGCGTCGTATTGGTATTGGCGGCCCGCCATGTTGGTCAGCCGGTGGGTTCCGCTTTGGTAGGTATAGCTTTTGTTTTCGCGCCTGGTGATGTTGCCGGCGGCGTCGTAGTTGACGGCGCCTTGCGGGGTGCTGGCCAGCCTGTTCAGAAGGTCGTAGCCGAAGCTTTCGTTGAGGCTTGCCGTGGTGTCGGTACGGCGGGTGAGGTTGCCCAGCGCATCGAAAGTGAAGGTAGCGTTTTGCAGTCGGTTGCTGTATCCGCTCTGGGCGGTGGCCAGGCGGCCAAAGCCGTCGTAGGCATAGTTTTGGGCGATGGTATTGCCCAGGTAGGCCTGGGTCAGGCCGCCGTCGTGGTTTCGTGCTGTAGCGCGCCAATGGCTTCTTTGCCCGCTGAAAACTTCGATGAGCTCACCCGTCCAGCTATTGTAGGTGTTGTAGGTGATATACCCGGATGGGTAGGCGTTGGCGATAACCCGGCTATTGTTGTCGTAAGCGCTGGCTTGGGTAAAGCGCATGCCGTTGATTTCGGTAGCGGTATTGGTAACGCGGCCGCTGACGTCGTAGGTAGTAATTTGCCTTTGTTCGGGGTTGGGCAATGCGCCACCAACGGTGCTGCGGTTTTGGGTGCCCAGCCGGGTTTCGCACAGGCGACCGGCGCCGCAACTGCCGCCGCCGGCGTAGGCGTCGTAGCTCCAGACGGTGACGCGGGGCGCGCTCATCATGATGCTTAAACCATATTCGCGGCGTTCAACGGCACGGCCAAGAGCATCGTAATAGCTTTGGGTGGCATAGCCGCGCGCGTCGATCTGTTCAACCAGTTCACCGTTGCCGTTATAGCGGTATTGCCAATAGCCGCTGTCGGGATTTTGCTGCACCAGCTTGCGGCCGCGCAGGTCGTACGTCATGGTCTCCGTAATGCCGGTCGGCCCGATGGCTTGCGTCAGGTTGCCGAAAACGTCGTGAACGAAATCGGTGTTGTTATTCGCGGCGTCGGTCACGCGCACCGTCTGCCCCTGGCTGTTGGTGTAGGTTGTAACGGAGCGCGCTGCAATGCCCGTGCCCGACTGGGCGCTGGTGACTTTGCTGCCGCTGTACATCCGCCCGGCAATGCTGGTATTGGTAAAAGCGCTGTAGCCGGTTGTGGTGGTCAGCACCTGCCCGCCCGATTGGATGCTTTCACTGATATTGCGCCCCAGGCTGTCGTAGGCGATCGTTGTGGTTGCCATTGCCGAACCCGATGGCGCCGTTGCCTGAATAATGCGCCCGTACGAATCGTACGTCGTCGCTGTTTGGGCATAAGCGCCTTGGCTGAAGCTGCGCGTCAGCCCGCGAACGGAGCGCTGCAATTCATCAAAGTAAACAATGGCCTCGCCGCCGCCCGAAGAAAGCTTGCGGATGCGGTATCGTTCATAGCCTTGCCGCCCCGTCGTCTCAACGCCTTCAAAGGTTTCGGAAAGCTTCTGGCTGTAATTGTTGTATGTGCGCGATCCGTAAGCGCGCCCCAACCCGTCGTAAAGGTTCTGGACGCGAATACCGTTGGCGTCGGTGCTGGTCAGAACCGCGCCCAATCCCGAATGGTAGGTTGCCGTCTGGCTCTGGCCCAATGCGTTGGTTGTCCGTGTCGGGTAGCGCTTGCTGGTATCGTATTGCGTTGTGTTGGTGCGGTTGTGGTACGTTCCCGAGCGGTCGCGGAAGGTCAGCGTGGCGCTGGTCTGGTTGCCCGACGTATCGTAGGCAAAGCGCATCCTCTGCCACAAGCTGTGGCCGCTGGCGGAATCGCTTTCCCGATCCGGCTCTACGGTTTCTTCGCAAAGCGCGCCGACAGGGCCCGTGCAGCTTCCGCCGCTGATCTGGTTATAAGCGAACGAAGTCGCTCTCGTTTGCGCCGTCAGCCCCGGCGCGTAATGCACGACCGACGCGCGGGTCATGAACCCAAGCCGCCAGTTGTTGATATCGTTGTAAAAAGTTTGCGTGGTGGTTTTCTTGTAGCCATCGCTGCTTTCCGTTTCGCTCCAGAGCTGATTGCCGAAGCGGTCCAGTTGCGCGATCGGCGTCCGCGTCGTTACCGAGGCAAACTCGCCGCCGTTTAATTCCCAGGTGCGCTTGAGCGTTTCGACAACAACATACTCCCGAATGGCCGGCGCCTTTTTGGCCTCCGTCGCGCGAATGCCCGTACATGTGCCCGCTGAGCAGGTCTGGGAAACGCGCACGCCGTACTGGACAGATTCTTCGCTGATCTTTCTCAAGGATTGATTGAATAAATATTCCCCGCCGGTAAACTGGTTCGAATCCGACAGGTCAACCTGCTGACCAATCGTCAACGGCGCATACTGGCGAACGGAAACCGGACGCCCCATCAGCGCCCAAACGCCTTCGGCGCTTTGGGAGGCCACTCGATAATTGACGGTTTCCGTCAGGCTGCCCGTGCTGTCCTGCCTTCTGATGACCCCGAATCCGTAAAGGCCGCGCCCATCCGTCCGGCCGCGCAATCCTTCGTAAAAATAGCGTGTCGTAAGCCAGCCGCCGATGCCGTTGCTCGCGCTTGTCTGCTTGACCACAAAAAGCGGCGATTGGATATCGATTTCCCGATATGCCGGGCTCGCGCCTGCGGATTTTTTATATACGCTGCTGTCGGTGATCGGCGCATAATCGATATTGGTGACGGCGCCCAGCCCGGTGGTGATCTTCGTCACCATGTCCGCAGGTTTTCCGGGAGCGGCACCGCCGGAATAGCCGATCATCCCGCGGCCGCCGCGATCGATGCGAAGGATATCGGTTCTGCCATCGCCGTTAAAATCGCCGACAACCAATACTTTTTCCCAATCAGAAGTGCCCCCGCCAACACCGCCGCCCCAAGGGCCGTCCCAGTTGCCGCAACTGAAATTAACGCCTGTGGATAAGCATATCCGCCAGATCCCGTAGCCCCGATTACCGTCGGCGTTTATGGTGGCGACCGATGCCATATCCGACCGGCCGTCGCCGTTGAAATCGCCGAAGAAGATGTGCCCCACACCGGATAAATCGGAGACCTTGCCCCAGTTCCGGCAACGCGGCGTGCTTGGGCTGAAATAATCAATCTGTATCCCGTCAGCAGCTATCCAACGGCCGAGGGTTGCGTCCCAGTGGATATAAGGGTCGGTAAATTGATACGCGCCATCGCCTGTCGATAAACATATTTTCGCTGGGTTCACCGACGCCATATTGACTTTATCGGCCAAGCCATCGCCGTTGAAATCCAGCGTGACGCTGTTAACCATTCTTCCACTGTCGGCACGCACAAAACCGCGATGGCACGCCCAGTTCCCGGTGCCGTCGGTCTGCCAGCGTGAAAAACAGGTTTTCCATTGATCGTTGCCGTTATCTGAATGTCGGCGCGAAACAAAATCCGACCGCCCATCGCCATCCACATCGGCCATCAGGGAGTAATAATGCGTTCCCGTTCCCCAAAAATTTTCACAATTCGGCTCCGCCGCCGGACAATCGGCGTTTGAAATCCCGACGCCTTCCATGCTCGACGCCACATAGCCGTTTTCGCGCATAAAGAAAATCTTGAGCCGTCTGCCATCGCTAGCTTTCACCACATCGACCCGGCCGTCGCCATCGACATCACCGTAAAAGACAGGCTCACTGTTTCCGCCAAGAATGACATCACTGACGCCGGAAGCATTCGTGCAGCTCCAGTCGCCGTTGGAAAGACATATTCTTTCTATATGGCCATAAAGATGACCGCTAGCGCTAGTGCTAGCGCCATCGCGATAGATAATCAGGTCGGATTTTCCGTCGCCGTTAATATCGGCAAACTGAATAAGCTCATCAGGATTTATATTCCTCGAACGCGGTCCTTCAAATTCCAAAAGAGGCGCCGTCTCATTGCATTGAAAACCATTATTCGTCGCAAGGCATAAAATCAGTTTGATGCTGTAAACTGGCCAAGTACCCCAGCTATCGCCGCCATTATCTCCCTCATCCATTCGTAAATAATCCGCCTTCCATCCCAGCACATCGCTTTTACCATCGCCATTCCAGTCGGTGACAAAAACTTTTTTCATCCAATAAATGGGAATATCTCTGCCATAATCTTCATCAATGGCAAACGGAAAAGATAAAGAAGGCTGCCCTTTGATGCCCGGGCCGCTGAAATGCTTGTATTGGTTGTAATCCTGGCTGCTCCATTCAAATTGCGTCGCCGGCAGGCAAGTGCCGTCGGCGCCGCATTCGTTGACTTGTGCAAGCAGGCTTTTGTCTGTTCGCGGGCTTTGCGTATAGTTCAGCCGATATTGCCGTACCAGCGTAGAAGCGATATTGCGCCCCGATCCGTCCGAACGCATTTCAATCCCGGTCAAGCGCCGCGTCAGGGAAGACTGGCCAGCGCCCGAATCGTAGAAAAACTCCCTTTTTTCCCCAAGGCCCTGCCCCGCGATCATTTCGTACTTGAATACCACCTGCTGATTGGCTCCGCCGCATACCCCGGCGTTGGCGCCCTTGGCGAAATAGCGGATCATCGTCGGCCAGACTTCGGCGCTGGGATATCCGCCGGCAGGTCTCGGCAATACGGTGGTGGCTGAGCTGTAGCCGATGATTGCGCCGCAACCTCTTTGGTTCTTGATATCCGTTTCGATATCCATCAGGTTGGATTGGCCGTCTTCTGCCTCATCGGCGTAATCGATTTCCATGAAGTTGCCGGCACGATCCTCAACCCGGTCGAGCAGCCACATTTTGGCGGAATTGCCCCGCGACTCCGCGCCGGAACTGCGCTGGCTCCAGCCAGAGGATAAAAGCCACCAGCGCCGCCCGTAATCCATGACCCGCCCGTCTTTCATCGTGACCCGGAAGCGGTATGGGCTTGTCAACTGAACCTGATTGGCGTTGCGCCAGAAAAAGCTTTCAATTTTTGCGTAGCTTTCGACTTCGGTGCGGTATTCGGTCACAACCGCCTGGCCGTTCCACATCGGGTCGGTCACATAAATGCCTGTCCGCACCGGAACAAGACGCTGCCCATCCAGGCAATACGTGTCGTTATTGGCGTCAAGATCGTAGTTGATCCCACTTTTTACGCCGTCCTGCGCGTCTGTTTTAGGGCAACGGGTAATGGCCGACATTCCCGATATTTTCCAACCGGTGCCAAGATGGCCGATGCCGTTCTGGCTGCTGTATTCAAGCGCCAGATTCGGCTGCATCCCATTTGGCCCCGGCACGACTTTCAGCGGAATCGTGTAATTTGCGGAACCGCCGCCCGTGACGTCAAACGTTCCCGCCAGCGTTCCGATGGCGGGCGTGCCGTAGCTTGCCGGGATCACCGAATCCGCGCCGGGCTGGGACGAATAAGGATGATCAATCACATAAACCTTGAACCCCTGCGAAGTCTGCGCTCCCCAACCGTCGGTCACGGTCAGCATCAATGTGTACACGCCCGCCGACGGAGGAACCCAATCCATTTCCCAACGGTCGAACAATCCCGATTTCGTTTCGCTCTTGACCAATTGCCCGTTGTTGAAAAGCTGCAATGTCCCATCCCGCCCATCGATCGGTGAGGCCACGCTCAAATGGATGCTTGAGCCCAACAACGTTTCGGCCGGCGCGGAAAATCCGGGAAGCGCGACATTCACTTGGATTTGGGATTCTGCTGTCTGGCCAAACACGTCATGGGCAATCGCTTTTAACGTATAAGCGCCGACGGGAACATTCGTCCAGGTATGGGCAAACGGCTGCTCATTGACGGAAGCGAGAAACGCCTGGTTTTCATAAAAATCGACCGACTGCACCGGACAGCTTTGCGTTCCGGCCGCCACATGCAGGTTGAAGGCGCCGGGCGCGCCGACAACCTGATCGGGCGTCGGAGAAACCCAACGGATATCAGGCGATCCGCATATCACAAAAGATACGGCGCTTGAAGAAACGACAACATTCCGGTTATCGTAGGCTCGGGCGACAACGCGATAAGTGCCCGCATTGCTTTCTTCGATCGCCACAGTGTAAGGCGCTTCGACAGCCGTACCGCGCAAGACGTTATTCACCAGGAACTCGACTTTGCCGATACTCCCGCCGTAGTTCGGGCTGGCTGCCTGTGCGGAAAGCGTGATCGTGCCGCCGGCAAAGCCTTGCCCCGGCGTCGGCGCTGTGATGCCGACCGTCGGCGGC
>DOMW01000130.1 GCA_003510345.1 Clostridiales bacterium
GGGCAGAGGGGGATTGTCAAGGGGGGCGAAGGGTGGAAATTCCGAATCCCCCTGCCCCCCTTGACGCCCAGCGGCAGCGTCATAACTATCAGCGGTGGAAAATGTTTTCATTTCAACAACAGCGCAGGTGCGGGTTCAAATCCCACTTCCCTAGACACCGGGGATACGAACTCGCTTTAATTAGCGGTTACCTGGCATTCCTTCTGGATAAAAATATCCCCATGTATAGGAAACTCCGGCGCCATCCGCCGCCCGTTGCCGCGCATCCGAAAAATCATGCCAAATCCCGCGCCAGTATGCAAAAAAACCTTTCATTTACAATACGTTTATAGTATAATAGTTTCATATTATATATGTAACTCATGTATATGACTGCGCGGGGCGCGCCTTAAAAGCGCCGTTACCGCCGGGAGGTATTTGCTTATGATCATGCATTTGGGCGGAGACTGTTATGTCGAGACAAAAAATGTGTTATTGATACTGGACTATAAAGAGGCTGTGAAAAACAAAGATACGAGCCTCTTTTTAGCGGGCTTTCCGGCAAAAACCATTTCCCTGCCGGGCAAGGCGGAAGATAAACCGAAATCGGTCGTCGTCACTTGCGCCGGGAAGGAAAAAAGCGTGTATATCTCGCCCATATCAAGGCGCACGCTGTCTATGCGCGGCGTGGTCAAAGAAACGCTGTAAAAGTTTGGAGAAGATGATTTATGCAAAATAATGAACAGTATGATGAAAGCCAGATACAAATACTTGAAGGGCTGGAACCCGTCAGAAAACGCCCGGGCATGTACATCGGCTCAACAGATCTTCGGGGCCTGCACCACCTGATTTATGAAATTGTGGACAACTCGATCGACGAGGCGATGGCCGGCTATTGCTCGGAAGTTTCCGTCACGCTGCAAAAAGACGGCAGCGCGAAGGTTACGGATAACGGGCGCGGCATCCCGGTGGGTATGCACCCGCAGGCGGGGATGTCTTCGCTTACCGTCGCTTTGACGATGCTGCACGCGGGTGGGAAGTTCGGCGGAGAGGGCTATAAGGTATCCGGCGGGCTGCACGGCGTGGGCGTTTCGGTGGTGAACGCGCTTTCCGGCAAGCTGATCGCCACGGTGAAACGCGAAGGCCATATCCACCGGCAGGCATTTGAGCGCGGCGAGCCAAAGGGTGATATCGCGATCGTGGGCGAATGCGGCGATACAGGCACCACCATCGAGTTCTGGCCGGACGAGGAGATATTCGAGGACGTGAATTTTGTGTATGACACACTGCGGTCGCGCCTGCGGGAAATGGCTTTTTTAAACCGCGGCATACGCATCACGCTGACCGACCTCCGGGGTGATAAAGAGCACACGAAAACCTACCATTACGACGGCGGCATCAAATCTTTTGTGGAATACCTCAACAAAAGCAAGGGCGCGCTTTTCCCCGAGCCGGTATATTTTTCCATGCAAAAAGACACCAGCGTGGTGGAGATCGCCATGCAGTGGAACGACGGCTACCAGGAGAGCATTTTCAGTTACGCCAACAATATCTCTACCCACGAGGGTGGAACGCATCTAACGGGCTTTAAAAACGCCCTGACGCGCGTTGTAAATGATTACGGGCGCAAGTTCAAACTCATTAAGGAAAATGAACCCGCGCTGGCGGGCGAGGATATCCGCGAGGGCCTGACCGCCATCGTCAGTGTGAAGCTCACCGACCCGCAGTTTGAAGGGCAGACGAAAACGAAGCTGGGCAACAGCGAGATGCGCGCGCTTGTGGACAGCACCGTCGCCGAAGGGTTAACTGCCTTTTTAGAGGAAAACCCGGCTATCGCGCGTGTCGTCATTGAGAAATGCCTTACCGCGCGCCGCGCGCGCGAGGCAGCAAGGAAGGCGCGCGAGATCACCCGGCGCAAGAACGCGCTGGACAGCGCCGCCCTGCCCGGCAAGCTTGCCGATTGCAGTGAAAAAGACGCCAGTAAGTGCGAAATATTCATTGTGGAGGGCGACAGCGCGGGCGGCAGCGCCAAGCAGGGGCGCGACAGGCGCTATCAGGCCATACTGCCGCTGCGCGGGAAAATACTCAATGTGGAAAAAGCACGGCACGACCGCGCGCTCGCCAATAACGAGATCAAGTCCATGATCACCGCGTTTGGCGCGGGCATGGGCGAGGATTTCGATGAAGAAAAGCTCCGCTATCACAAGATCATCTGCATGACGGACGCCGACGTGGACGGCAGCCACATCCGCATTTTGATGCTCACGTTCTTTTACCGCTACATGCGGCCGCTTGTGGAAAAGGGCTATGTGTACATTGCGCAGCCGCCGCTCTACAAAGTGAGCGCCAAAGGTACGGACGACACGTACCTCTACAGCCCGGAAGAGCTGGAATCGTATATGGAGCAGTTTAAGGAAAGCAACACGCTTCCAAACGTGCAGCGTTACAAGGGGCTCGGGGAGATGAACGCCGAGCAGCTTTGGGATACGACGATGGACCCGGAAAAGCGCACGCTGCTGCAAGTGAGCGTGGACGATGAAATAGAGATCGAAGAGACGCTTTCCGTGCTGATGGGCGACCAGGTGGAGCCGCGGCGCGAGTTCATCGAGGAAAACGCTAAGCTGGTGGAAGATTTGGATATATAGGTGCGGGGATGGAGGAATTAGAGAAGCTGACCAGGGCAAAGCAGTACCTGGATGCGCTGGCAAACGGCGTAGACCCGGTTTCCGGCGTTGCGCTGCCCGAGGATACCGTTTTAAACCAGGTGCGGCTGGCGCGTTGTTTTTTCTATGTTTCCGATGTGCTACGCCGGGTGATAGAAAGCGGCGGCAATGTGGAAACAAAACCGGCAAAGCGCGGGCTTACGTCTTTTTCCATCACAGCGGAGCAGGCGCGCGAAATTACCGAAGCGGAAGCGCCGCTGCCCATCACGCACTTCTGCGCCCTTGTAAGCGCGGCAGTCTGCGGCGAGCACATGAAAAAGCTGGGCTATACAAAGATCACAGGCTGGCTTGTCGAACAGGGCTATTTGCTGGAAACACAGGATACGGACGGCAAGCGCAGAAAGCGGGCAACGGAAAAGGGAGTGGCCCTTGGCATTGCGGAGCAAGAGCGTGAAGGGCAGTACGGACGGTATATCCATCTTGTGTACAGCCCTGCCGCGCAGCGGTTTTTGCTGGATCATTTGCCCGAAATATTAATAGAGCGCGAGATCGAGATAAAGTAAGGAGACGGAATAAATCTTGGAGACAAACACGAATAACCCAATCAACAAGCATATTATACCCATAGACATCAATTACGAGATGCAGAAATCCTTTATTTCGTATGCGATGGCGGTCATCATCAACCGCGCGCTGCCCGATGTGCGTGACGGCCTAAAGCCTGTGCACCGGCGCATACTGTATTCCATGAGCGAGCTTTCGCTGACGCCGGACAAGCCCTACCGCAAAAGCGCGCGTATTGTGGGCGATGTGCTGGGTAAATACCACCCGCATGGCGACACCGCCATTTACGACAGCATGGTGCGCATGGCGCAGGATTTTTCCGTGCGCCACATGATGGTGGACGGGCACGGTAACTTCGGCAGCGTGGATGGAGACGGCGCGGCCGCCATGCGTTACACCGAAGCGCGTATGGCGAAGATCACGATGGAGATGCTGCGCGATATAGACAAGGACACCGTAGATTTTTATCCCAACTTTGACGAGTCTTTAGAACAGCCCGCCGTGCTCCCCGCGCGTTTCCCCAATCTTTTGGTGAACGGCACGGGCGGCATTGCCGTGGGTATGGCGACGAATATCCCGCCGCATAACCTCGCCGAGGTGATCGACGCGGCGATCGCCCTGATTGATAACGCAAACCTTTCGATAGACGATTTGATCGAGCTGATCCCCGGGCCGGACTTTCCCACGGGCGGCATTATCACGGGCATCTCGGGCATCCATTCGGCCTATAAGACGGGCCGGGGGCGCATACGTGTGCGCGCGAAAGCGGCGATAGAGCCACTCACAAGCGACCGCGACCAGATCATCGTATCGGAAATACCGTATCAGGTAAACAAAGCGAACCTGATCGAAAAGATCGCCGAGCTGGTGCAGGAAAAACGCGTGGAGGGCATCTCCGACCTGCGCGACGAATCGGATAAATCGGGTATGCGCATCGTGATTGAGCTGAAACGCGGCGCGAATGCCAACGTGATATTAAACCAGCTCTACAAGCATACGCAAATGCAGGATACGTTCGGCGTCATCATGCTGGCGCTGGTGGACGACGAGCCGCGCGTGCTGAACCTCAAGCAGATGCTGGAGTATTACCTCGAGCACCAGAAGGACGTGATCGTGCGGCGCACGAAGTTCGACCTTGAGAAAGCCAAAAAACGCGCGCATATATTGGAAGGGCTGCTAAAAGCGCTCGACCATATAGATGATATCGTGGACCTGATAAAGGCCTCCAAAGACGCGCAGGAAGCGCGCGCGGGGCTGATGGAACGCTTTGGCTTCACGGAGATACAGGCGCAGGCCATACTCGATATGCGCCTCGCGCGGCTGACCGGCCTTGAGCGCGACAAATTGCAGGCGGAATATGACGACGTGATGGGCAAGATCGAGCACTTCAAGGCCATCCTCTCCACGCCGCAGATGGTTCTTGACATCATAAAGGAAGACCTTTCCGAGATCAAAAACAAATATGCGGACGCGCGCCGCACGGAAATAACGTTCGATGAAGACGATATCGACCTCGACGAGCTGATCGCCCGGGAAGATATGGTGGTCACGCTGACGCATTTTGGGTATGTGAAGCGCATCAGCCTGGAAACGTACCGCGCGCAAAAACGCGGTGGCAGGGGGATTGCGGCCATGTCTACCCGCGAGGAGGATTTTGCCGAGCAGGTGTTTGTGACCTCCACGCACAACGAGCTGCTGTTCTTCACAAACCGGGGCAAGGTGTACATCAAAAAATGCTACCAGATACCCGAAGCGGGGCGCACCGCGAAGGGCACGGCCATCGTAAACCTTCTGAACCTCGACCCGGACGAAAAGGTATCGGCGGTATTTCCCGTCACAGGAAACGGTGAAAACACGAACCTTGTGACCATCACTAAAAACGGCGTGATCAAAAAAACCGCCGCTTCCGAATACAAAAATATCCGCCAGAACGGCCTTAGGGCGGTGAACCTGCGGGAGGACGACGAGCTGATCTGCGTGCTGGAAACGGACGGCGCGAGCAATATCGTCATTGGTACAAAGCAGGGTATGGCGATCGTCTTTTCCGAGAACGACATCCGCCACTTGAGCCGCACGGCGACAGGTGTGCGCGGTATAAAGCTGCGCGAGGGCGACAGCGTGGTGGGCGCGGGGATCGCCCGGGAAGGCGGGCAGCTTCTGGCCATCACGGAAAACGGGTACGGCAAGCGTACCGATTTAGAAGAATACCGCTTGCAGGCCCGCGGCGGCTATGGCCTTAAGACCATGAACATCACGGCAAAGACCGGGCTGATGTGCGGCATTATGGTGGTGGACGGCAGTGAGCAGATCATGCTGATAAGCGACGCCGGCGTCATCATCCGTATGGAAGTGGGCGGGATCTCCGTTATCGGGCGCAGCACACAGGGCGTGCGGCTGATGCGCGTGGCGGATGATACCAAAGTGGTGTGCGTCGCCATGATCGAGGAAACGGATGACGAGGATGCGGACGAGGCCGAAGGCTCGCCCGAACAAACGGAAGAATAAGCGAGAGCCCGGCCGCCGCGAACAACAAGCACAGGCGGCCGGTTTTTTTAGAGCAAATCAACTGAGCGCCGGGCAATTTTTCCAGCGATACTGCTCTATGTTAAATTAATCAGCGGTTACCTAATGGGGGAAACGGCCATGATCAAAACAGAACGCCTGTTGCTGCGCCCTGCCGAGGCGGGCGATTGCCGCGATATATTCGAATATGCCAAGCACCCGGAGGTGGGCCCGAGGGCGGGATGGAAGCCGCACGAGAGTGAGGAAGAAACCGCGCGCGTGATGCGCGATGTTTTTCTCGGCAAGGAACACGTATTCGTGATTGTGCACGGCGAAACGGGCAGGGTGATCGGCAGTATTGGCCTTGCGGACGACCCGGCGCGGGATTTCCCCGTGTGCAAAATGCTGGGCTATGCCCTTTCGCGGGCGTATTGGGGCGTGGGCCTTATGACAGAGGCGGTGCGCGCCATGCTGCACTATGGTTTTCGCGAGGCTCACCTTTCGCTCATTTCCGCGTATTGCTATCCTCAAAACGCCGCTTCGCGCCGTGTGCTGGAAAAGTGCGGCTTTTTGTATGAGGGTACGCTGCGCATGGCGGGGAAAAGCTACACGGGCGAGCTGCGGGACGGGTGCTGCTTTTCGATGAAGGCAGAGGAATATTTGGGCGGGCGGTGAAGAATGGAT
>DOMW01000303.1 GCA_003510345.1 Clostridiales bacterium
TGCTTTGTCTACCGCAAAAAGCAAATGGTGAGCATCGCGGGCGAAAAAACCAACGAGGCCAGCGTGGCCTGGGCGGTGGGCGAGTTTGAAAAGGCCACCGGCGCCACCATCTTTGATTACAGCGTGTACGCCGACACCGAAACCCTGCCCGGCCGGTATGTGCTGTTCATGGAGCCCTCCACCCACCTGCCAAAGGAAAAGCACGAACAATACCGTGCCATCATCGACGAAAAACTGGGCATTGCCAACCCCTCGCTGGGCAGCAAGGTGAAGGACGGCACCCTGGCCCCAAGCGACGTGCGCTTTGTGCAGCAGGAAACCTATTACTTGTACAGGGATATGATGGTGCTGCGGGGTACATCTGAAAACCAGCTCAAACCGGTACGCGTGATCGATACGCCGATGAAGGAAAAATTCTTTTTTGCGCTGATTGACAAGGAATAATGGGAAAAAGCAAACATACAATTGAACATAAGGTGTTTTTGCTGGCGCTACGCATTACGCTGCTTTCCGTGCTTGTGATCGCCGCCGTTACGATTGTGGGGCTATTTGTGCTGCGCGCGGCTACGTTAACAATACATGAGCGACTGGGGGCGCGGGTTGCGGAGACGAGCGAAGCGATGCTAGAGGAGCAGGCGCTTCAGGAATTGAGTATTGCCGCGAAAGGTAAAGCATCCATCAGTGACCAGCAGCTTAACCTGATCCAATATTTTACGGAACTGCTGGCGAGTGACGCCAACAGTGTTTTGCATTATCCGGATTTGTATGAGCCGGTGCCCGTGCGCCCGCCTGACCCCGAACTGGCGGGCGAATATTCACTGCAATTGCTTCTGGGGAACGATGTGGGCAACAGCGCGGTCCAGACAGAGGCTTCGCTGCTGGGCAACCTGGGTCCGCTGATGCTTGCCATACCGGAGAACAGCTCCGATGTGATGGCTGTCTATGTCGGGCTGGAACGCGGATACACCCTGATGGCGGACGAGGTTTCCGACCGCAAAGAGGCGGGGTCTTATGACGCGCGCACGCGCCCATGGTATACCGCAGCCGCCGAAGCGGGCGGGCCGATCTGGACGGATATCTATGAGGATAATTATGGCCGGGGCCTTTCCATTACCTGTGCCGTTCCGTTTTATGACCATACCGGGGCACTTTTGGGCGTGGCGGGCATCGATGTGCGGCTTTCCGACCTTTCCAATATTTCAGACATTTCCCGCCTGGAGGGTTCGGCGGAGGTCTATTTGATGAACAGGGACGGGCTGCTGATTGCCGAAGATCAGAGCGCGGAGAGCGGCGGCGCCGCGCGCGTCTGGGTCAACCTGCTGGAATCGGAGGACGAAGCCCAGCGGGCGCTGGCGGAGCGTATGAACGCGGGCGGGGAAGGCGTGGAGCGCGTCACGCTGGAAGGCAGCGATGTGTTTTTCGCGTTTGCCCCGATGGAGTCTTTGGGCTGGAGTTTTGCGATCGTGATGCCCGTGGAAGATGTGCTGGAGCCGATTCATCTGTACGAGCAAAGCCTTGCGGAAATGCAGGCGGAAGCGGTGAGCGGTATCGACCGCACCATAGGCGTGGTTGTGATCGTTTTCGCAATCGCGGCCGGGTTGAGTATTTTGGTGATCAGCGCAGCGTCCCGCCGGTTTGCGCATACGCTGACAACGCCCATCACACAACTTCAAAGCAGCGTGCAGGCTATCGCGCTGGGCGACCTGGATCACAGAATAGACCTGCAAACCGGCGACGAAATCGAGGAACTGGGGCTTTCCGTAAACAAGATGGCGGCCGATTTGCGGACGTATATTGACAACCTGCAACAGGTCACGGCGGACAGGGAGCGCATCGGCGCGGAGCTTTCCATCGCGACGGAGATACAGGCGTCTATGCTGCCCTTCATCTTCCCGCCCTTTCCGGAACGCACGGAGTTTGAGCTGTACGCGTCTATGCAGCCCGCCAAGGAGGTAGGGGGGGATTTTTACGACTTTTTCCTGATTGATGAAGATACGCTGGCGGTTGTCATGGCGGACGCGTCGGGCAAAGGCGTGCCGGCGGCACTGTTTATGGTTATTACGAAGACGCTGATCAAAAACAACGCCCAAAACGGTATGCAACCCGCGCAGGTGTTTGAGGTCGTCAACAATCTGCTTTGTGAAAGCAACCGGACAGGCATGTTTGTGACGGCGTTTATGGGCTATCTGGATATTCCGACCGGCCGCGTCACCTATGTAAACGCGGGGCATACGCCGCCGTTGCTCCGCAGGGCGGAAAGGAAATATGAAGTACTCCGCGTCAAACCCGGCTTGGTTTTGGCAGGTATTGACGGCATAGTATATAAACAACACGAGATCCATCTGCATCCGGGCGACGAGCTGTTTTTATACACAGACGGCGTCACGGAGATGATGAACCCGCAAAACGAATTGTTTGGCGAGGCGCGGATGGTGGACGCGGCGAATGCGCGCGCGGTTGACAATTTTGGCGGCATGCTCAATCATATGAAGGACGCGGTGTTCCGGTTTGCGGACGGCGCGGAGCAGGCGGACGATATTACCATGCTGGCGCTCCGCTATAAGGGAGGGTAGTCGTAGGGGCGACCGCCCCCGGTCGCCCGTGTACGGCCACAAGAGGCAGGAGGACAGAACATGAAAACCAATCTTTTTCGAAAAGAAGCAGTGGAGCGTATCACCAGCCCGGAGGATATGAACACGTATGTGAAGGTGCT
>DOMW01000185.1 GCA_003510345.1 Clostridiales bacterium
TCCACTATTTTAGCGTAGTCCCCCCGTTTTCCACAATGCCAAAGGCCACATCTTGCTCTCCCGGCGCTAACCCTGCCACCGGCTCCGGGCCTACATTTTCGCTGACAACAATATCCACATACGGCTCGTCGCCGCCTGCTGTTTCCGCCGCGCCGTCTTTACCCATGTCAAACGGCGGGTTGGCAAGCTCCAGCTCTATCTCGTTACCCACAATGCTTTTCACCTTACCAAACACCATCTCGCCCGCCTGCACCTCGCCTGTAGATTCCGGCGCGGCGTTTCCATCCGCTCCCGCTTCTTCCGGCGCGGCTGTTTCCGTTTTCTCAGGTTGTGTCTCGGTCTGTTCCTGCAGCGCGGCGTTTGCCTCCGCTATGGGTTGTGTCTGCGCGGAGCACCCCGCGCATGTGACTACGGCGATTGCCGCCGCCAAAATACCCATCAATTTCTTTTTCATCATACATAATTCCTTTCTTGTTTATAATAGTCCTACTCATAATTCAGCGCGTCTATGGGCTTCAGCCCCGCCGCTTTGTATGCAGGGTAAAAGCCGAACAGCGCGCCCGTTAACACGGAAAAGCACAGCGCCGCCACCGTGCCCGCCGGTGTAGCCAGCACGGGGATATCCGTATATTGCATCAGCGGCATCACTAACGCGCCGGCCAGCGCGCCGATTAACCCGCCAAACAGGCTGATGAGCACGGATTCCAGCAAAAACTGCAGCATGATATCCCGCCGCGAGCCGCCCAGCGCCTTTAGTATGCCAATCTCGCGCGTGCGCTCCTTGACGGACACAAACAGCACGTTCATAATGCCGATGCCACCCACCACAAACACGATGGCCGCCACGGATATTAACAGCATCTTCATGGTGGTTGCGGAGCTGGTCGCCGCCTCCATGCGGCTGCCCGCGTCTGTTGCGGAGAAAAAGCCGCTGTCGTCCAGCATATAATCCAGCGTGCTTTGCATACGGGCGATGGCTTTTTCCACCACCGCCACGTCCGTGGCAAGGCCAATCATCTGTGGGATGTCGTACTCACCCGTCAGGTGCTTCATGGTGGTGGTGTAGGGCAAAAACACCGTGTTGTCCGGGTTCATAGATTGTATCGCGTCCCCTTTGCGCGCCAGTACGCCGATGATCTGAAACGTCTGCCCGGAAAGCTTCACCGTCTCGCCCAGCGCGTTTTCAGCGCTGCCGAAATACTGTTCCGCCAGCCCGTCGCCCAGCACAGCCACGCGTGCCTCCGCGTCCATGTCGGCCTGCGATATGTCGTCCCCATACGCCACGGCCAGGCTGGATATCTCCCCGTAATCCGGCGAAACGCCGCCAATGTTCATATACGCCGTCTCGCCGTTCATCGTCCCCTCCACCGCCGTGTTTGTCAGCAGCATCAGCTTGCGCAGGTATGGGTTTTCCTCCAGCATCTGCCGCACATGCGTCTCATCCAGCCGGGGGTAGTCCGTTATGTCCATACCGCCGCCAAACATTTTGCTGTAGTCCGTGTTGACATACACGGTCGCCGCCGAAAGGTCGCCAAACTGCCCGGCGATCTCCGCCTCCCCGCCCCGGCCGATAGCGATCACCAGTATGATCGTCACCGCCCCCACAATGATGCCCAGCGAGGTCAGCAGCACCTTGAATTTGTTTTGCGCCAGGTTGATGCCTATGACGCGCAGCATCTCAACAAAATTCACGTTTCAGCCCTCCACATACACGATGTCGCCGTCGCTCAAACCCTCCAGCACTTCGCTGGTCCGCCCGTCCGAGAAACCCGTGGTGATGGGTTGTTCGTACAACGCGCCGCCGTCATCCTTCATCAGCACCACCTGCTTGCCGTCCGCCATCCGTATGGCCTTGTTGGAAAGCCGCAATACATCCTTTACCTGTTTTATTATGAACTGCGCGTTACACGTCATGCCCGCCAGCAGCGGCTCCCCTTCCATATCCAGCGAGGCGTGCACCACGTACACCACCGGGTTACTGCCCTCTACGGGCATGGGCAGCTTTTTGGTTACCACGCCCGTAAACACACGCTCGGGGTACGCGTCAAATGAAAATTCCACGATCTGCCCCTCCTCAATATCGCCAATATCCGCCTGTGCCACTTGCAGCATCGCGTATATCCCATCCGGGTCGCCGATGGACGCGACAGGCTTATCGGGCGCTGCCTCCATACCCGCCGTGTAGCCTACCGCAAGCACAATGCCGCTTTTTTGCGCGTAGAGGTACGGCGCGTTCATTTTCGCCCGCACGGCTTCTATCCGTTCGCGGACAGCGTCCACATCAAGCTGCGCGAGCGCAACCGCGTTATCGCTGCCCGCAATCCTGATGCCGTTGATTCTGTCTTGTTTGGACTGTTCCTGCGCAGCCTGCCGCTGCTGTTCGGCGTACGCACGGTCGAGGGCGGCGGCGTTTCCCTCCGCGGCAGCAAGTTCGTTTTGAACGCTTTCAAGCTGCCCGTTTGTGTCGGCAAGCTGTTGCTGCTCCGCAGCGGCCTCCGCGAGTACGGCGTCGCGCTGTGCGGTA
>DOMW01000144.1 GCA_003510345.1 Clostridiales bacterium
CCCTTGAAACCGACTAAGGTCAGCGACCTTAGTTATCTAAAGAGGTTTGTAGTTCAGCAATGCAGACCAGAATACAAAATAAATGAGGCAAGCTCATAGGGTTGTAAGGCATAGTGTTTCACGTTTGTTCACGCCTTTGCCCTTTGTCTTTGAGGGAGTTTTTAGAACCGTAGGTTCTGAACCGCCGGAGGCATATGATCATCCCGCAGGGATACCGCGACCCATAAGGAATACCCGAAAGTAAACGTAAGATATTTGCACAATAAAATATGGGTTTGCAACGCATTGCCGGGATAATTTCTGGATACTGACGCTTTCTATTCGCGTGCTGATATGGTAAAATGATACCATACGCCGAATGTGGAAAACGAGGTGCGGAGATGGAACGATCGAAATTCAAATCGAAGGAACTGGACGCGTTGTTTGCGGGGATCATGATGCTTGAAAAGGAAGAAGAATGCTATCAATTCTTTGAGGACCTGTGCACGGTGACGGAGCTTAACGCGATCGCGCAGCGCTTCAAGGTGGCAAAAATGTTGGATCAGAAAAAGACGACACATGCCATCGCGGAGGAGACGGGCGCTTCCACGGCGACAATCTCGCGGGTGAACCGCTGCCTGCACTATGGCACAGGCGGGTATGGGCTGGTGATCGGCAGAATGAAGAAGTGACGGGAGAGGGAACTTGCAGTTAAATAGTGTACAGCAAAAAGCGGTGGACACCACAGAAGGGACGGTGCTGGTGCTGGCGGGCGCGGGCAGCGGCAAGACGCGCGTGCTGACCCACCGGGTGGCGTACCTTCTTGAGAGCGGAAAAGCGAGGCCGTGGGAGATACTGGCAATTACTTTTACGAACAAAGCGGCGGCGGAGATGCGCGAGCGTATTCAAAACACGGTGGAATTTGCCATCCGGGATATGTGGATCTCTACGTTCCATGCCATGTGTGTGCGTATGCTGCGCCGTTACGCGGACAAAATAGGGTATTCGCAAAGTTTTTTGATTTACGATACGCTGGACACACAGCGCGTATTGAAAAACATCATTGAAGAGCTGGGGCTGAAGGATGACAAAGCCTATAACGAGCGTTACTTCAAAAATATGATCAGCAAATACAAGAACGGGAACAGGGATGGGGATTTCGGCTCGTTTGCGGACGACTTGAACCCGTTTGTTTTCGATTACGCGCAAGAGATATATGATGAATACGAGGCGCGCATGAGGGCGCAGAACGCGATGGATTTCGACGACCTGCTGCTGAACACCCTTTTTTTGCTGGAAACGCAGGACGAGGCGCGGGAATACTATCAGAATAAGTTTCGGTATATTCTGGTGGACGAATACCAGGACACGAACATGGTGCAGTACAGGCTGGTGAAGATATTGGCGCAGGGCAGCGGTAACCTGTTTGTGGTGGGCGACGACGACCAGTCGATCTACGCATTCCGCGGCGCGAACATCCGCAACATACTGGAATTTGAAAAGGATTTCCAGGGCGCGGAGGTCATAAGGCTGGAGCAAAATTATCGGTCGGACAAGCGCATTTTAGACGTGGCAAACTGCATCATCAAAAACAACGAAGGCAGAAAAGGCAAGACGCTCTGGAGCGAGATCGTAACAGGGGAAAAGCCCGTGCTGTATACGGCGCAGAACGAGGGCGACGAAGCGGCGCGCATCGCGCGGGATATCCAGATGATGTCGCAGCAGGGCGTGCGTTTTTCAGATATCGCGGTGCTGTACCGTATGCACACGCTGGCGAGGGTGCTGGAAGAGAAGCTGCGCATGTACGCCATACCATACCGGGTGTATGGCGGGCAGAGCTTTTATGAGCGCAGGGAAATAAAGGATATCGTGGCGTATTTGAACGTGATCGCGAACCCGGCGGCGGATATCCAGCTATTGCGCATATTGAATGTGCCGAAACGCGGCATAGGCGACGCGAAGGTGAACGAACTGCGCAGGGTTGCGGCGGAGAATGGATTGCCCATACTGGAAGTGATGCGGGGCGCGCAGGCGTTTGCGCTGGATAAGGCGCTTGTGAAGAAGTGCGGGGAATTTATCGCGTGTTATGACGCGCTGTGCGAAGGATATGGGGAAATGCCCGTGCACGAGGTGGTAGAGCGGGTATATGAGAAATCGGGCTACAAGCAAATGCTTGCCGACGAGGGTACGCCCGAGGCGCAGATGCGCATGGAGAACGTGGACGAACTGATCAATTCATCGTACCCGCAGGACGGGGGCGGGGAGCAGACGCTGGATGAGTTTTTGCAGAATGTGACGCTCATTACCGATCTGGACAGCATGGACGAGCAGGGCGGTGTGACGCTGATGACTATGCACGCGGCAAAAGGGCTGGAGTTTGACGTGGTGTATATCGCGGGTATGGATGAGAATATATTCCCCTCCCAGCGCGCGCTGGAGGAGGACAACCTTGAGGAAGAGCGCAGGCTGTGTTATGTGGCGGTGACGCGCGCCAAAAAGAAACTGTTTTTGCTGCACACGCAGGTGCGCTCGCTGTATGGGCGAACGCAGCCCTCACTGCGTTCGCGTTTTATAGACGAGGTGGACGCCGCGCTTTTGCTAGACAGCAACCCCACGCCCAAGCAGACGGTGCAGCAGCAGGCGGCGGAGGCGAAAAGCCTGTTTTCGGGCGGTATGCGCATGCCCGCCCCGCGGCCAGGAAAGGTTACCGGAGCGTTTTCGGCGGGTACGGTGGTGCGGCACAAAAGCTTTGGGCAGGGTGAGATAAAAGAGATCATGGGCGAGGGAGACGCGCAGGTCGCCGTGGTGGATTTTGCGGATGCCGGAACTAAAAAAATGTTTTTGGCGTACGCGTCGCTAGAGATCGTGAAGTAGTATTCATTGGAAATGATAGCGGGTAATTAGTATATGACGATGCGGGAAATGGTGGACAGGCTGAATGAATACGCGTACCGGTATTATGTGCTGGACGACCCTGCGGTGTCGGACGCGGAATACGATAAGCTTTATGACGCGCTTTGTGCGTTGGAAGAAGAAAGCGGGGAGGTTCTGCCCGATTCGCCTACGCGGCGCGTGGGGGGCGGCCTGCTGCCCGGTTTTGAAAAGCGGACGCACCTTGCGCCGCTGTTTAGCCTGGATAAAGCGCAGGACATGGAGGCGTTGCTCGCCTGGCGGCAGCGCACGGATAAGCTGATCGCGGAGCTTAAACTGCCGCGCGCGGAATATTGCCTGGAGTATAAATTTGACGGGCTGACGGTAAACCTGACGTATGAGGGGGGGCTACTCACCGGCGCGGCGACGCGGGGCGACGGGGTCACCGGCGAAGGGATTTTGGAGCAGGTGAAGACCATACGTTCCGTGCCGCTTTCCATTCCGTTTAAGGGGCGCATGGAGGTGCAGGGCGAGGCGGTGATGCGCCTTTCTGTGCTGGAGGATTACAACAAAACGGCGGCGGAGCCGCTCAAAAACGCGCGCAACGCGGCGGCGGGCGCGCTGAGGAACCTTGACCCGGCGGTGACGGCGGCGCGGCGGCTGACCGCGTTTTTTTATCAGGTGGGCTATATCGAAGGCAAAACCTTTGCGACACAGCGGGAAATGACGGCGTTCTTAAAAGCGAATAAATTCCTCACCAGCCCGTATCAAAAGATGTTTGCCGATATGGAATCCATCAAAAACGCGGTGGATGAAGTGGAGCAAACGCGCGGTACGCTGGATTTTCTGATAGACGGCATGGTGGTGAAGATCAACGATTTCGCCACGCGCGAGGCGCTGGGTAATACGCAGAAATTCCCGCGCTGGGCTATCGCGTATAAATTCCCGGCGGAGGAAATGACCACGACGGTGGAGGATGTGGCGTGGGATGTGGGGCGCAGCGGCAAGTTGACGCCTACGGCGGTACTTGCGCCTGTGGATATCGCGGGCGTGACGGTGCGCCGCGCTACACTGAATAATTACGAGGACATTCTGCGCAAGCGCGTTAAGCTTGGCTCGCGCGTGTTTTTGCGCCGGTCGAACGACGTGATCCCCGAGATTTTGGGTGCGGCGCCCGGGCAGGACGAAACGGCGCTGCGTGAGATAGAAAAGCCCGCGAACTGCCCGGCCTGCGGCACGGCGCTGGCGGAGGTGGGGCCAAATTTGTTTTGCCCTAATTCGCTTTCGTGCAGGCCGCAGCTTACCTCGCGCATGGTGCATTTCAGCTCGCGCGACGCGATGGATATCGAATCGCTCAGTGAAAAAACGATTGCCCTTTTGTTTGACAAGCTGGATATACGCGATATCGCGGGCATCTACACGCTGACAAAGGAACAACTGCTGGCGCAGGAGGGGTTTAAGGACAAACGCGCGGATAATATCCTAAACGCGATAGAGGGCAGCAAGCACCCGCCGCTCGCCAATTTTATCTATGCCCTGGGAATATCCAACGTGGGCAAGAAGACGGCGGGCGACCTTGCGAAGAATTTCCATACATATGAGGCGATAGCG
>DOMW01000077.1 GCA_003510345.1 Clostridiales bacterium
AGGCGCGGCAGAAGGCTGCTCCGTAGGCGCGGCAGAAGGCTGCTCCGTAGGCACGGGTTCCGTGGCTGCCGGGGGTTCAGTTGGCGGCAGCTCCTCTTGCGCAAGCACGCCCGGAACCAATGTGATGATCAGCACAAGCGCTAATATAAAAGATAGAATGGAGAGTTTGGCTTTTCGTTCGCGCGCCCTTCTCATTCCGGCCTTTGTCATTTCTGAACGGCCTCCTTGAACGCTGATTCTTTTTTTCATGGATCAATACGCATCCTTTCCTAGTACAAGATACAAGTCTTTTTTATATAAACAGGTGCGGGATGGTTTACACAGATAATGTATAAATAGGCAAATTTTGTAATTCCATTACTATTCGGCGTGTCCCGGTCAACGGTTCTCGCTTGCACCATTCCCAATAAAAAATGACCGTGTTTTTAGGTTCTCCATATGTAATTGGTATCACATATTTTACCACATTTTCACAAAAAATCAAGGTGCGGCGGTAACGGGGAGTGGCCATTTTGGATGTATTATTGTTTTCGCAACATAGACGGTATAAGTATTGTTTCGCCGGGCGCTACAGACTTCTTATGTTGGTGGGTTCATCCTTTTCCGCGCTGCGCGCGGAAAAGGTGATGGTTGGCCGTCCGTCACGCGGGCAGGTGGTTCATCAGGCGCTCCGTCAAAGGTAAAGCAGGAAAGGGACTCCGCTATGAGAAAAAACATTTCCTCGTGATAGAGTCAATTCACAAATAGAAAGGCATGTTTTTTCTAATCCATTCTTCACCGCCCGCCCGCGCGCCGAACGGGGAAAAATAGGGGAAGTGGAGAGACGCCCGACGGAGCAAGCGCATATCAAATGGCATGCCGCCATGGTTGAAACAGAGAAATCAATGCAGATTGTCCACTTCCCGGTAACGATGCTAACGGTGCACACAAAAATCATCCGCCTTGCACATATTTTACAGTGACAGGCCGGGGGAACCGTGCTATACTTTTTGCGTGTCCTGTTGAACAACCTATCCTGGAGGAAAGAATATGAGCAAAAAAGATATTGTGATAGGCTGCGATAACGCGGCTGTGGCGATGAAAAATACAATCAGGGAATATGTGCGTTCCCTTGGATATAACGTGGAAGATGTCGGCTGTTTTTCGGCGGAAGACGACACCTACTACCCTCTCGTGGCAAAGCGGGCGTGCGATATCATAAAAGAGAGCGGCTATAAAAAGGAAGGTATCCTCATTTGCGGCACAGGCATGGGCATGGCGATGACGGCAAACAAATGCCCGGGCATACGCGCGTCGGTGTGCCACGATAATTTTTCCGCCGAGCGCGCAAAGCTTAGCAACGACGCCAATGTGCTTTGCCTGGGCGAGCGGGTCGTTGGCATGGAGTTGGCAAAAAAAGTGACAAAAGAATGGCTTTCACTCGCATTTATTGACGGAAGTTCCACGCCTAAAGTCGAAGCGATGATGAAGATAGAAAAGGAAAATTTCAAATAAGCGGGAGGGCGTTTTTGTAAAGCGGGTTTTATACAAATGTCACTTAGAACGCCTCAGTTCGCCGCTTCCTGTATTCTTTCCGCAATATGTTCCCGGACGCACTCGATAGGGATATCGAGTGACATTGCCAGTTCCCCGAACAGGTAGTCTTCGGCAATCGCCATATACCGCTCATCCATTTGCAACGGTTTTTTCCCTTCATTTTTCCGCTCGGTGATCTTTAGGTACAGGCATTTTATGATCTTCAAAAGCTCGCGGCAGTCAAAGGACTGCACGGCCTCTTTATATACTGTTTCCCTGTTTTTGTCGTCCTCGATCCACGTCGCCTCCATCGCGGAGATTTCCGCCACCAGCTTTTTTGCCTGTTCTTTTGTCAGTATCTTCCGCATCTTCGCGCCGCCGTCTACCGGCACAAAGATATGGTCACAGGCGGAATGCAGCGGTTCCAAAAAATAATATTGACGCTTTCTCTCTTTTAAAAAATCCGGATAGCCAATTTTCTGAACACGGCATACGCCTGTCGTCTCATACATCACTATGTCGTTTTCCTGGAACATATGCGCGTCTCCTTCGTAATCATATCGCGGAAGTGTACTGAATAATATCGGTTCACAAAGAACCGTTTAACGTTTTCATCCGATGAAACCACCGTGTTTGAAAAAGTCGATATATAATATTATAGCAGAAACATATAAAAAAAGATAGCGTTTTCGTGGCCGTTCCCAAAACGGTTTCCTTCATTGACGAAGCGCGCAAAAATAGTTAAAATGGGATAATAGCGTTACTGTGGGGTATTGTGCGCCGGGGAAGGAAGAGGCATTGAAAAAAGCTGGTGTTACGATCGTATGTATTCTGCTCGCGGTGGGCCTGTTTGCGCTTGCCCGCGGCAATATTTTCACGCTGATGCTCGCGGCGCTTTTTTTGCCCATGATATTTGTGTACCAGCGGGCGTTGAGCAGCGTAACGCTCTCGGTATTATCGGTGCTGGTGTTTGGGGTGGCGTGCTTTTTGCTGGCGGGCCTGAATGTGGCCGGCGTACTGATGTGCTGCATCCTGCCTTCCGCACTGATAACCGGGCACGCGCTGGAGCGCAAAACGGCGTTTTACGACAGTGTGCTTGCAAGCGCGGTAACGATGCTGGCTTCGGTGGGCGTGCTGTTTTTGTGTGTCTATCTGCTGTACGGCGTGTCATTTTTTGACCTGGTACTGCAAAAGACGGAGGCATGGCTTAACGCAAACCCCGAAATGACCAAACAGCTTTATTACATGACGAACCAGATGCAGCAAAACACACAGCAAACAGCCCTTTTAGAAGCGGACAGCGCCACTGCACTCGCGGATATGCTGCTTGCGCAGCGGGCGGCGGTAGAGAGCGTCCCTTTTACTACGGCGCTCAAAGGCGTTATGCGGCTATTTTCGCAGGGGATGACGCTTTATCTTGCACAGGCGGCGGCGTTTTGCGTACCCATGTTCGGGCTTTTGAATTACCTCATCCCGCGCGCCGTCTACAAAAAGCGCGGCCGGGCAGTCCGCGCGCTCCCCGCGTTCTCCTCATGGGGGCTGCCGAAACGGTTTGGCACATGGTCGCTCATCCTGCTGCTGCTGGCGTATATTGGCATGTATGGGGGCTGGCGCAACTTCGAGTATGTTTATATTATATCGTTTGGTTTTTTGAACGCCGTTTATTCCGTGCACGGCATGGCATTTTTAGACTGGCTCCTAAAGAAGAAGATCGCGCAGGGCGCGGGCAGGGCGGCCATCATCGCGGCAGTGTTTATTGTAGGATTTTTGTGGAACATTACAATGTGGATCGGCTTTTTTGAACAAATCGTGAAACTGCGGAAAAGAGAGAGCATCGCAAATGAATCAAATAGACCGTGAAAAAAAACCGAATTACCTGACGCGTGACTTCATAGTCGCCTTATTGCTGATCGCGGCCTTGTTTCCGGTTCTGTTTTGTATACAAAACGCCGGCCTGCGCGCGGCGGCGGTGCTGGGCGATTGTTTGGCCTGTGTGCTCTATTTCCTGCTTTCCGCGCGGATCCGCAGGCGCAGGGCGGAGCTTTTCGCGCGGCTGTTGAAAAAATACGCCGACAGAATCGATAAATATGTGGATGCGGGGGCTATCGCGACGGCGCTCACAAACACGAAGGGCAAGATATTGTGGCATAACCCGGCCTTTTTCCTGCTGGCGGGCAGGTGGGCTGCCGGGGTGAATATTTTCCGGCTGCTTGCACCCATGAACCGCCCGGAAAAAGACAGGAAGATAAAACTACGCGGCAAGGTATATATCCGCGAGGATATACACGCGGATATGGACGGAGAAGAATATGTGCTTTACCGGCTTATCGACGCGGCGGGCGCGCGGGAATCGGCGGATCTGTATAAAAACATCCTCGCTACGATCTGCCATGTGCAGGTGGATAATTACGGCGACCTGGCGCGCAGTACGCAGCAGAGCATGCAGGCGCAGGTTGTGGCGGAGATCGAGCGGGTGGTCACAAAACACGCGCAAAATATGCGCGCGGGATACCTGAAATACGACCGGGATAAATATATGCTGGTATTTGAGCGGCGCTACCTTTCCGGGATGATGCAAAGCAAATTCAGTATGCTTGCGGAAGTACGCAAAATCGAAACGGGAAACAACGCCGTGTATCCCACGGTTAGCATGGGCGTGGGCATAGCGCCGTCGCCGATGGACGCGAACGGCAACGCTTTAAAAGCATTGGAAATGGCGCTCGGGCGGGGGGGCGACCAGGCGGTTTTAAAGGATGAGCAGGAGTTCAAATTCTACGGCGGCATTCAGCATGGGCGGGAAAAACAAACGCGGGTGAAGTCGCGCATGTTCGCGAATGCCTTGAGGAACCTGATGGAGCAGTGCGACCGCGTAGTGATCATGGGGCACGACGTGCCCGACCTCGATTGCATGGGCGCGGCGCTGGGACTGCTTGCCTGTACGCGCAGGATCAATAAAAAGACGTATATCGTCCTTGACAAGCCGAACGCCTCGCTCGGGCGGCTGGTCGATACCATGAAGCGCGACCCCGATTACCGGGAGGTGTTTATCACGCCGGAGGCGGCGGAGGACGTGACCGACAGCAAAACCATGCTGATCGTTGTGGATACGCAGATCGCCGGTTTTACCATCGCACCCGGGCTGATCAAGCGGGCGGGGGTGCTGGTGGTGATGGACCACCACGTGCGCGGTACAAACCATATAGAGGACGCGGCGCTGTTTTTGCACGAACCGTATGCTTCCTCCACTGCCGAGATGGTGACGGAGGTCATACAGTATTTTTCAGAGAATATCGCATTAAAACCACTTGAGGTGGAGGCGCTTATGGCAGGCATCACGATCGATACAAAAGGGTTTTCGTTCAAAACGGGCGTGCGGACGTTTGAGGCGGCGTCGTTCCTCCGGCGCATGGGCGCGGATACAACGCGCATACGGCACCTGTTTCAGGACGACCTTTCGACCTATACGGCGCGCGCGCGGGTGGTGGAGAGCGCAAGGGTGCTCAAAAACGGCATTGCTATCGCCGTTTGCCCGGCGGATATCCCTTCGCCGCAGCTTCTCGCATCGCAGGCGGCGGACGCGCTCATTGGCATCAGCGGTATTTTAGCGTCGTTTGTGCTGTGCGCGCACGGCGGCGCGGTGATCATATCCGGGCGGTCGCTCGGGAGCGTGAACGTGCAGCGCATACTGGAAAAAATGGGCGGCGGCGGCCACGCCACGATAGCGGGCGCGCAGATAAAAGATAAGACGATGGAAGAAACGGTGGAAGAACTTGAAGCTATGATCGCGGAATATGAGAAGGAGGTATAAAGGACTATGAAAGTGATTTTACTTGAGACGGTGCAGGGAAAGGGAAAGACGGGCGATATTGTGACGGTGAGCGACGGGTACGCGCGCAATTACCTGTTTCCCAAAAAGCTGGCGACCGAGGCGACGCCGCAAAATCTGAACGCGGCAAAGCAGAAGATCGCGGCGGCGAAGTATAAGAAGGAAGTGGAGAAAGAAAACGCAGAGGAGGTGGCAAAGGAGCTTTCCGGCCTGGAACTTCATATCGCGGCAAAGCACGGCGAGGGCGGCAGGTTGTTTGGCGCCGTGACGGCGAAGGAGATTGCGGCGGCCCTGAAAGAAAAAGCGGGTTATGACATCGACAAAAAGAAGTTCACCGTACCCACGATAAAAGAAGTGGGCGAATATGAAGTGGGCGTGAAGGTATACGCCGAGATCAGCACAAAAATAAAGGTCGTGGTGGAAGATGCCTGACGAACGCAGAAAGGATATGCGGCTGCCCCCAAACAACATGGACGCGGAGCAGTCTATTTTGGGCAGTATGCTGCTGAACGCGAAGTGTGTGGACGAGGCGCTCGTGTTCCTGCGCCCGGAGGATTTCCATTACCCCAGGCACCAGGATATTTTCTCCGCGATGGCGTACCTGATGGAAACAGGCGTGCCGGTGGATATCGTGACGGTTTCGGGGCGGCTGGAGCAGGAAGGTAAAATGCACATCGGCGGTGTGGAATACCTGACGGAGCTTACGGATGTGGTGCCGTCGGTGGCGAACATCGGGCATTACATCAGGATCGTCGAGGAAAAATCCACACTGCGCAAGCTGATCGACGCGGGTATGCGCATCGCGGACGACTGCTACCGCGGCGAGGATGACGCGGATATCATTGTGGGGCGCGCGGGAGACGCCATCTATAAAATCGCGGTAAAAGACGCCCGAAACGACGTAAAACCCCTAAAGCAGGCGCTGCAAGAGGGGTATCTTCACATCAGCGAGGCGGCGAAATCCAAAGACGGGCTGATGGGCCTGCCCACCGGTTTTGGGCTGATGGATAAGATGCTCTCCGGCCTTCAGGGGACGCAGCTTATCGTAATCGCCGGGCGACCGGGCATGGGCAAGACCAGCTTTGCCATGAATATCGTAGAGCACATAGGCCGCGTGAAGAACGTTCCCTGCCTGATCTTTTCCCTTGAGATGAGCGCCGACCAACTGGCGACCCGGCTGATGTGCTCGGAGGCGAAGGTAGATTCGCAGATCATCCGCACGGGCAGAATGGGCACAGAAGAGATCAAAAAACTGGCGGAGGCCATGAAGCTGCTTTCGGCCGCGCCTATTTTTATAGACGACTCGCCCACCATCACCGTGACGGAAATGTTGGCAAAGGCGCACCGCCTGAAGCGCACAGACGGGCTGGGCCTCATAACCATCGACTATTTGCAGCTTATGCAGGGCACGGGCCGTTCGGAAAACCGCCAGCAAGAGGTTTCGCAGATGACGCGGTCACTCAAGATCATGGCGAAGGAGCTGAACGTCCCTATACTGCTGCTGTCGCAGCTTTCGCGCGCAAGTGAAAAGCGCGACAAGAAATCGCGCTACCCCATGCTTTCCGATTTGCGGGAATCGGGCGCTATCGAGCAGGATGCCGATGTGGTTATCTTTTTGCAGCGGGAGGACTACTACGAGGAGGATAAATCGCCGGACACGGCGGGCAAGGCGCGTATCATGATCGCCAAACAGAGGAACGGCCCCACCGGCAATATACAGGTGCAGTGGCAGGGCGAATATACAAAATATGTGGAGATCGACTATATTCACGATGACTATATCCATGACGACGGGGAGGCGCCGTTCTGATGATAATGAACAAATGGGTCACGGGAAATGGGGATCTTACGGATGCTTTCGCGCTGCGTAAAAAAGTTTTTGTGGAGGAGCAGCATGTGGCGGAAGTGGGGGAGTTTGACGGGCTTGATGAACAATCTATTCATCTCGTGGTGTATGACGGGGAGCTGCCTGTCGCCACCGGGCGCATATGGCACGACGGCAAGACGTTCCGTATCGGTCGCTGCTGTGTGGAGCGCGCGCAGCGTGGCATGGGAATTGGCGACCTTTTGATCAAGCTGCTGCTCTTGAAGGTATTTGAGTATAACCCAAGCGAGGTACGCATCCATGCGCAAACGCACGCGGAGAAATTTTATGAAAAGTATGGATTCGAGCGTATCGGTGATGAATATGACGAAGAGGGACTGCCGCATGTGACGATGCGGGCGACCAAAGAGACGCTGCGGTTCCCCAGTAAATGCGGCGAGGTAAGGCGGTTTGAGGATTTTTTTAAGCCGGTGAAGGCGGGGGAGTAGGAGAAGGTGGATTCAATAATGCGCGAATGGGTAAAGGTATTTAGCAAGGGCTGTTGGGTATTCTTGAAGATCTCGCTTTAGCCCACTCTCCACGAAAAGGGTTTAGGCGTTTCGCTTTATCAGGCAGTTGGAACATGAACCCGCCCCTACGCTTTTGATAAAATGACAGCATGTACCACCGCAAATAGCTATAACGCTGCCGCTGGGCATCAAGGGGGGCAGGAAGATTCGGAATTTCTCCCTTAGCCCCNNCCCCCTTGACAATCCCCCTCTTTCCCGCTTCGCTGCGGCCTTGCCGCGCCGCAAGGACAGCGGCTTGCTCGCCTCGCGCTCAGCGAATGCTGCACTTCCTGCATCGCCCATCGGGGCGCGGTCATTCCGCATTCCCATTGAAACCGACGTAGGCCCGCGACCTTAGT
>DOMW01000205.1:0-403 GCA_003510345.1 Clostridiales bacterium
TTAAGGGGTAGAGGGGGATTGTCAAGGGGGGCGAAGGGTGGAAATTCCGAACCCCCCTGCCCCCCTTGACGCCCAGCGGCAGCGGCATAACTAGCCACAGTGGAAAACATTATCTTTTCATCAGCAGCACAAGGGTGAGTTCAAGTCCTTCTTACCTAGGAACTAGGAACGCGAACCCGCCTTAAGCACTTAATCAGCGGTTACTTAAAAGACAAAGGCATGAATAATCGCTGCGGACTCTTTCCCTAAGGCTTACCCCGGCCACCATTCGTCAAGTTACTCTAAAGGCACCATCCCATACATCCCCAAACACAAAAAAAGGAGCACCGCCGTGCCCCCCTTTTTTCATAATCATTCTTTATCCTGTTTACACATTCAGCGTGAGCGTCAGTATCACATCGTG
>DOMW01000205.1:427-10914 GCA_003510345.1 Clostridiales bacterium
TCGCTCACCACTTCGTTTTTCACCGTTTTCCCCAGAAGGAACGCCGCCGATTCTTCTTCCAGCGCGCTGCCCGCTTCTTCCACCTGCGTGTCGTCCGCCGCCGCGGGGGAAGAATCAAATGTCGCCGATTCCGCCACTTCTTCCCGGGATACCGGTTGTGCGGCCGGTTCTTCATAATGCCGCGCCGCTTGCGCGGGCTGCCCCTTTGAGAGATCCACCACAACGATGCCGCCCGCGAGTGACGAAATCACGTCCGAGGAATATTCCTCGCCGTTATCGAGCAGCATTTTGTACACCTCGCCGCCTTTTTCTTCAAACACGAAATCCTGCACCTTGCCGATCACATCGCCGTCGTTTGTGAGCATCATCGTTCCCAGCATATAGAAGCCTTTTTCTATCTCTTCCAAAAGCTCGGGCGATTCATACATTTTGCGCGCGTTTTCCACACTGCCCGTCATAATATAATCCGCGCCCACACCGATAATATCCTTCGTCTCAAGAGCCCGGAACCCGTAGCCCCTGTCTGTCTTCAGCATCAAGTACTTTACGTTACGAGATTCAGGATCGATCATGAAATCGTGTGCAATACCGTTTTCCACACCTTCCTTTACACCCATCACTTTCAGTCCCAAAACATCGGATGACTTTTTCATTTGATCTTCCTCCCTTTATTCTACAACTATTCTAAAACCTTTATTCTCAAAAATACCGGCAGCTTTGCCGATACGCTTTCGTTCGGTGTTTCACAATTTCTATCATAGCAAAAAACACGACCAAAAAGCAAGTAAATCTGGAATTATACTTAAATTTCTTTAAGTCGCCCCGCATATGTTCATACGCCGGGCAAATCAGCCTGTTCCCTCCGCAACGATGCGCCGCATCTCCGGATAATAATCGTAGGAGATCAACTCACGCTCCACCACAACATCGTTGTTGATATAGTTACGGTATACCTCTACCTCATAGCCGATACGCTCGGCCTGCGTCACCACGGTTTCACCGGCGGGGTATTCATCCGACTGCACCACTTTTTCACCGGGCGGCGAAATTTCCCGCAGTTTTTTTGTTTCAATATCTATATCATAGCCGATCGGTTGCCCGTAGAGCTTTACGTTCAGCTCACCGCCCGCTATCTGCACGCCGATATAGATCGGATAATCCGTTTTATTGCCGAGCACAAGGTCTTTATCGTCCCAGCTCAGCATAGCGTCCCGCCCCAATTCCACATAACCCGGCGGAAACGCGTGGCGCGCCCTGTCAACAATCTCCAGATCAGCCCTGAGCGCCGCGTTGTAAAGCGTCGTCGCCACCTGGCAGGCGCCGCCCCCCAGCTCACTGCTGCTCTCCGTTCCGTCATAAAACGCGTCGGCGCGCACATAGCCCTTTTCTTCCGTCCGCTGGCCCACAAGCGCGTTCAGCGAGAAATTTTCACCCGGTTTTATCATCGCGCCGTTTAAAGCGTCGCTCACCAGCCGTATATTTGTCAGCCTGTTTTCGTCGTCCAAAAGCTGCGTCGTGCATTCGCCGATGAGCATCGTGTTATCCCGCACCTCGTCCGTCGTAAAGTCCGGCTGCTGCACCTGCTCCTCCGCTGTCACAGGCGAATTGCTTTCGCTCTTTACGCGGGCGGCCACCAGGCCGCACACCGCATCCATATCCGTTGTGACGCCCTCCCGGCTTTCCGTGACGGCAATAGAGTGCGTCTCCTCATCAAAGACGACTTTAGCGTCCTCCGCCTGCACCACATATTCAGATAAAAAGGCTTTCACATTACGCTGCAGCACCTGCTCGTTCACCGTAAGCTCAAGCACAAGGTCCACATCGTCAAACGTGCGCGTAAAGTTTTCCAGCAGCGCACCGCCCTGTTTGTTGTAAGAAAACGCCGTCCGCGCCATATCCTGCGCGTTGCTCGAAACGCCCAGCTCTTCCGCGGTAAACACATGCTCGTGTCCCGCGTACCGCACAGGCACCGCAATGTTTTGCAGGCGTTCTTCCTGGTACGCGATCAGCCGCGCCTCCCCTTCCTCAAGCGTAAGCCCGCCCAGCTCAACGCCGTTCACTTTCATGTTTTTTGCGTATGTCTCCTGCGATGTGACCCTCTTTATCCCGCTAAATGCGCCCGCGCAAATAATGACGGTGAACAGTATCCCCATAATAATAGCATTGGTGACCAGCCATCTTTTATCGGGACCCTTCATTCCCGTCTTTTTCTTTCGCGCTTTCATTTCTTCGTCTTTTCTTTCAGCGTAAGAAGTATCAGTTTCATTTGATGCTTCTCATTCGGCGTCATCACATAACCGGCATTCAATATGCCAAAAACCTTTTTGATCGCGGTGTCGTATTGCTTTTGCGCCACTAGCGCTTTCAGTTCGCTCATTTCCGCTTCACGCCGCTCCTGCGGGCTTAAGCTTGCTAAATCCGCCTGCCGAGCGGCAGCGGCGGGTTGTTCCGGCGCTTCTTGTATGGCCGGCCGCTCTTCCGCTTCCGGTTGCGGTGCTATAGCTGCAACAACCGGTTCTTCCTCATACTGCGGCTCTATCGCGGCGGCTGGTTCTTCCACAGGCCACGGCTTGATCGCGGCAGCCGGTTCTTCCTCGGGTTGCGGCTCTATCTCTATGATTGTTTCTTCCACAACTTCCAGTATGACGGCAGGCTCTTCCTCAATTTCCACCGACTCCACCGGCCGTTCTTCCCGCTCCGCAAGTACAAAAGCTGTTTCAGATTCTTCACGTTCTTCTTCTCGCGTCAAGCCCTCTTCCACATCAAGCACAGGCTGCTCCCGCACATCCGCTTCTTTTTGCCCATGTGCCGGTTCCTGTTCTTCTTGTTCCTGCTCTTTTAAAAATGAATAAACCGGCTCTTTTGCGGAAGGCTCGGGCATCTCCCGTTCTTCTTCGCTCCATGCAAGCCGCGCCGCTTCCTTTTCTTCCGCTACGCCCCAAAGGTCACTTCTCGCATAACCGTCCTGCGCCGTTTCATAGATCAGCGCTTCCGCTTCGTCCACAACTTCATAATCCCACGAGCGTGCCCGCTCCGCGGCATGGCTCAAAACAGCCGATATTTCCCGCTCTGCTCTTTCCTGTTCGGCTTGCACTTCTTCCTCGTCTGCCAGCTCGAACAATTCAAACTCAAACGGTTCTTCTTCCGCTTCCCGGCGTTCCGTTTCCTCGCGTACCGTATCCCACATCACCACATCAAACACGCGTTCTTCTTCCTGTTCTTCCCGCTCATCCCGCGCAAAACTATTTGCCAATTCCGGCTCCCGGCCCGCGCTTTGCGCGTCATCTCGCGTCACTTCTTCTATAACCTCTTTCTGAACGGGGAAAACATAAAGCTTCTCCTGCTCTTCCCCCTCCTCATATTCCTTCAACAACTCGCCAACCGTCGCAAGAACCGCCCCTTCCGCCATATCCTGCCCAAAAGAAAGCGCTTCCTGCTCCGCTGCCGGGTACGTTTTTTCCGCCGCCACTGCTTTTTCCACAGCGGCAGGCCTTCTTGCCGCCACAGGCTTTTGTTCCGCGCGGGGCTTTCTTTCCAGTTGCCTGTCTTTTTCCCTGCCCGAACGCCGCACACTCTTTTTGTTCTCCATGTAGCTGAATCCCATTACAAGGAAAACATACATGAGCACAAGCAAAATAACCGTAAGCGTAACGGTCAATACAATCGTACGCGCACTTTCAAAATAAGAGATCTGGAAAAAAAGCAGAAGCCCCAGCACGCAGCCCAGCGCGACCGCAATAAAGCCCACTGTCCTGTATACGGGGTTTTTTCTGTTGACGAGCCAAACTATGAAAATTCCAACTACTCCTAAGAGTATAATGATTTCCAAGCAAGTTTCTCCTGTAACGCACTTTAACGTTTGCCGCCCGCCCTTTGGGCAGTCCTATCATTCCTTGGCCGGGGCACAAACAAACCATACCTATCAATCAAGGATTAACTCTCATTATACCCCGCTTTCCGGTATTTGGAAAGACTTAATTCAGTTCTCCCGCCCCGCGGCGCCGCCTTCCCGGCCTCTTTATGAGTTTCGTCGCCGCAAATACGATCGCAAGGGCAACGATAAGGCAGGCAATGCACACGGCAAGGAGAACGAGCAGGTTGTTGTTCTCTTCCTCCGTTTGCTGCGCCAGCTCGCCTTGAGCCGCTTCCCCCGGATTCTCCTCATGCAGCTTGACCATGCTGAGTTTATTTCCATCCAACAGCACATCCACCGCTACCGTGGTCGATTGTTCGCCGATATAGAGCTGATCCGCCCCATCGGAAGCGGGTTGCAGGTTCAATTCATCAGCCGCGAGCAACTCAAAAGATTTTTGCGCGACCACCGCGCCGCTGTCGTCCATCACATACAGATTATGTTTGCCGTATTCCACATCAAGGAAAAACACCACCCCGCCATCGTCCGTGCGCTGCCGCTGCGGCTCGGAATGCAGCTCCACCGCCCTATCCGCCACCGGGTTCCAGTCCGCATCCATCAGGCAAAACCCCAAGCTCAGCTTGGGTGTTTCCACTGATGCGGACGGCGCAGGCGTAGGACTCGGGCTGGCCGAGACCGAAGGAGACGCGGACGGTTTTACGGATGGCGTAGCCGATACTTTCGGCGTCTCTTCCGCTTCTGCCACCTCCGCGCTGCCTTTTGGAGAACTCGAAGGCGACGGGGACGGCGCCTTTGAACCCGAACTTGTGGGTTTTTTGGTGGGCGCGGGTGTGGGTTGCGGCGTGGGCGCAGGCGTCGGTTCGGGCGTTTGCACAGGCGGAGGCGAAGGTTGCACGGCTACCGCCGTCATTCCCATGCTGAATTCGGGCGTGTTCCGGTCTATGTCCACACGGCCCGCATACGCCTCATACCCATCTCTTGTTATGGTTATGTCATACGACCCTGTTTTCAGGAAGGAAACGACCACCCGCCCTTCCGCGCCGGTAACGGCGCTCCTGCCGTCAATGGAAACCGTCGCGCCGGAAAGCGGGCCGCCCGCCGCGTCTGTTACCACAAAAATCACATTATACCGGTTTCGGGAAAGGCTCAGTTCGACCGGCCCCATCCCGGCCTCCACCATGAATTCGCCCGTCAGGGCCTGGTGTTCCGGGTGTTCCACATAGTATTCGCAAAGCTGCCCGGCAACCAGCCAGGCACGCGCTACGCCGTCCGCGTCAGTCTCGACCTTTGGCGGCATCCCGCCGATCGTGACCAGAGCGCCTTCTATTGCCGCGCCCGCGTCATTTTTCACAATAAAATCCACACGGTTGCCGCCGGAAAGGACGACCGGGATATCCACGCTGCTGCCGTCCACCGTCACGGAACCGGCCGCGCTATCCGCTATATTCCGGTGCGAAACTTCGTAAGCATACGTTCCGTTGTTTACGTTAAACGCAACCATTCCGGCGTTGTCCGTCGTTTTTTCCGCGCCATTAAACAATACGTTTGCGCCGGGCATGGGCGTCTCGCCATCCGTCACGGCAAATGTAACGGTGTGCAGTTTTTTCATTGTGACGCCGACCTGCCCCGCCGACTCGCCCGTCAAAACACCGGATACGTCGCTGTAACCGGTTTTGGAGAATGTATAGTGAATATCGGCGTCGCCCTCAAGCGCAAGCGTGACCTGCCCGCTCGCGTTCGTCTCCGCCGACTGCGTGCTTCCGCCCGCCGTAACCGTAATGGCCGCCCCATCCAAAGGCGCGGCGGTTACGCCGTCGTCCGTTACCGTAAATGTAAAGCTACGTGACACAAAGGGCACCATGACCGCCATGGGGTCAAACAACGCCGTGACCAATGGGGGCTTTTCCCCGCCGCCCTGTTCCAACGCCGGGTCCTGCGGCGTTATATCCGGCGCCTGTTCCGGTGCTAAAACAGCGTCGCCCATCTGTTCCGTTTCCACCAAAGCTTCGCCTTCCGCCAGCAAATCCTCGCTTTCCACCGGGACTTCGGCCGTCTGCTCTTCCTCTGTCATGTTTGGCTGGCCTTCGGCCGGTTGTTCCTGCTCCGCCGGTATTTCGCCCATCTGTTCTTCTTCTGTTGTATTTGGCTGGCCTTCGGCCAATTGTTCCGGCCCCGCCGACAATAATCCATCCGGCAACAGCGCCGTTACCGGGTCTTCCGATAGCAACCCCGGCCAAAGGCCGGGGGCGGCAGGCTCGTCCTGTTGCGCCGAAAAGCCCGTCATAAAAGAAAACACCGCTTGCAGCCATGCCCATGGGGAAGCAGTCTCCTGACGCGGGGTTTCAACAGTAGTATTTTTTTGTGGAAGCGCAACGGCGCTGCTCTGCGAAGACACGACTTGCGAAGACGTAGCTAAAGAAGACGTTCCGCTTATAGAAACGAAACATAACACCACAAGCAAAAGAATTGTCACAACTCTTTTTTTGCTGCCCACGTACATCCTCCAACCGAACACAAAACATAGCCGTGTTCAACAGCAAACTTCCGCCAAACGCGCACCGGTTTTGCTTTCACTGCAAGCCAACACAATTATGTCAATCTAATATCTATGTTTATACTACTTCTTAAACAGGCAATTGTCAATCGCCTAAATAGCAAAATCTTGCGTAATATAGACGCTATTCCGCTTTGGCCATCTATGCTTTCGCACAACATTTACCATATGCAAATCGATATTACAAAACTGCATACCATATGTTGTGGTTTCAGAATCGTTCCCCGAATAAATCCATAAATAAAAAGCACGTTTTTTCTAATCCATTTTTCACCGCCCGCCCGCCCGCGCGCCACCGAGGGGAAAAAAGGAGTACCCGGCGCAAAGGCATATACGCACCTAAGCAGCCACTGCCGACTCAAATTGACCATTTACATAGCGCATAAATTGCGATAAAATATACTTGAAAAGAATTGCTCCATCATTATTTTTTTGTCGGTTATTTAAAGCGGTTTAAATAGCCGCCCAATCAACACAGGAGGATACGCCAGTATGAAATTTGTTTACGACACAGACGCTAAATACTTTGATACGGGGATCGATATCGGCAGCAAACACATTTTTCGCAGCAAACGTATCGAGCAGCTGCGCAGCTATCTGCTTGGCTTTGAGCCCGAGCTTTGTACCGAGCGCATGACGTCTTACACCGAGAGTTACCGGCAAACAGAGGCGGAGCCCATCTGCATCCGCCGCGCCAAGGCGTTTAAAAAAGCCACCGAGGACATGACAATCTCTATTCTGGATCATGAATTGTTTTTGGGGAACTTCGCCTCTACTCCGCGCGGTGTTCCGCTCTACCCGGAATTCTCCGTAAAATGGATGATCGAAGAACTGGACGGCAAGCCGGTGCATCCAGCCGCCCGCCCGGGCGATTCGTTCCGCATTTCGCCGGAAAATGAACGGATCGTTCGGCAAAACGCGGCCTATTGGCTGGGCAAAACGCATGAAGATCGCTGCCTTGCGCGCTTGCCGGAGCAGGCATGGAAAGCGCATGAACAGGGCGCGTTCAATTCCTATTGGCTGATGACGGGCGGCGAAGGGCATATTACCGTCAACCTCAAGCGGGTCGCGCAGGAGGGGCTTCTCTCGTTCAAAGAGCGCGCACTTGCCAAAATGAACGAGCTCGACCTGCAAGACAGGGAAGATTCACAAAAAATGTTCTTCCTCCAATCCGTGGTGATACTGACAGACGCTATTCTCGCGTTTTCCGGGCGCTATGCCAAAAAAGCGCGGCAAACAGCGGAGAAAACCGGCGACGCACAGCGCAAAGCCGAGCTTTTGCTTCTGGCGGATATCTGTGAGCGCGTACCCGCGCACCCGGCGCGCACCTTCCACGAGGCGCTGCAAGCGTACTGGTTTACCAACCTGTGCCTTGAACTTGATAACAATGGGTTTGCGATGTCGCTCGGGCGCATGGATAAAAACCTTTATCCGTATTACGAGCGTGACCTTGCAAGCGGCGAACTTACCGAGGCGGACGCAAGCGAGCTGCTGTCTTCTTTTTTCCTGAAAATATTCCAATTAAACCGCATACAAAACTGGGACAGCACCCAGTATTTCGGCGGGTATCAGAAATTTGAAAACATTACGCTTTGCGGGCAGGATGAATATGGCAGGGATTGCACAAACGCACTTTCGTTCCTGCTCATTGAAACACAGGCGCGCATTCGCCTGCACCAGCCCTCCCTTTCGCTGCGTTACCACGACCGCATAGGCAACAAGATATTGCAGGCGGCGATCGATTGCGTGAAGCTGGGCGGCGGGCAGCCCGCTATCTATTCGGACGAAAGCTATATGCCCGCGCTGATAAACCGCGGCGTGAAGCTGGAGGACGCGTGCGAGTATTCCATTGTAGGCTGCGCGGAAGCGATCGTCGAAGGCAGGCAGGGCACGCGCCCCAGCGGTTCCGCTTATACCAACCTCGGCAAGATTATGGAAATCGCGATACACGGCGGGTACGACCCCGAAACAGATACGCAGCTTATCCGGCTAAAGGGCCTTAATGACAGCGAAACATTCGAAGAATTTTACGAGAGCCTCCGGCAGGCTATTGAGTATTACGTCCACCAGGAGATGATCGTGGACACCAGCCACGATGTAGTGACGGAGGAGGGCATCGCCGATCCGTTGATCTCCATGCTTACGGACGACTGTATCGACCGCGGCAAAACGATCAAGCAGGGCGGCGCCATCTACGACTTCCTCGGCCAGCAATTTGTGGGCGTGGCAAATTTCGGCAACAGCCTCGCGGCCATCAAAAAGTTGATTTTCGACGACAAAACCCTCACAAAAGACCAATTGCTGCACGCGCTGCGCACAAACTTTGAAGACGCGGTGACCTCGCCCACCGGGGCGGAGATTCTGAAAATGGCGCTTGCCGCCCCAAAATACGGCAACGACGAAGACTACGCGGACGAGCTTTTGGCGCGGGCGTTCAGGTTTGCTTGCGACGAGATCGCAAAATACAAAACGCCGCGCTATGGCCGCGGCCCGATCGGGTGCGTGTGGCAGCCTTCGGTCAGTTCGGTTTCCGCCAACGTGCCAAACGGGATGTATGTGGGCGCGCTGCCAGACGGCAGGCTGAAAAACACGCCGCTCGCGGATACCATCTCCCCCACCCACGGGTCGGATACAAACGGCCCCACCGCTGTTTTGAAATCGGCCAGCAAGCTCCCCACCATGCTCCTTTCGGGCGGCGTATTGCTGAATATGCGCTTAAACCCCACCTCTGTGCAAAAGGCAAGCGGCAGGGAAAAACTAATCATGATGCTGCGCACATTTCTGGGTGACCTAAAAGGGATGCATGTACAGTTTAATATGATAAACGGCGACACACTGCGCGCCGCGCAGGCACACCCCGACCAGTACAAAGACCTGATGGTGCGCGTGGCGGGCTACAGCGCGCTGTTTACTCCGCTCGACCCCGAGCTGCAAAACGACATCATCGGGCGGACAGAGCACGCGCTCTGATTCCGCCCCACCATACAACAGGCGTACGAGGTATACATGGAAGACACAACAAAGCTCACCGGCATGGTGTTTAATGTCGAGCGCTACCGCATACACGACGGCAGCGGCATCCGCACCTCACTTTTCCTGAAAGGCTGCGATATGGCGTGCCCGTGGTGCAGCAACCCGGAATCACAGCGTTCCGAAAAGGAACTGGGCGTCCACCGGAATCTCTGCAAAAACTGCGGCGCATGCATCGGCGCGTGCCCGCAGCAAGCTGTCTCCCGCGCGGCGGACGGCACGGTCACAACAGATCGCGCTTTGTGCGCCGCGTGCGGCGCATGCGTCCATATCTGCCCGCATGAAGCGCGCGAGATTTACGGCGAGATAATGACAGTCGGCGAGGTAATGGACGGCCTTAAAAAAGATATGGCCTTTTTTATGCGGTCGGGTGGCGGCGTCACCGTGTCCGGCGGCGAACCTGCCTTGCAGGCGGATTTCGTGCGCGCGGTGATGCGGGAATGCAAAAGCGAATGTATGGATACCGCGCTTGAGACCTGCGGCCTCGCCAACTGGGACGCTATGTGGAAGTGCTGTGAATATTGCGACGAGATACTGTTCGACGTGAAAACGCTCGTCCCGGTCCAATTTTCCCGGCTGACGGCGGGCGGCATAGATACCCGCCTAAAGGCGCTTGAGGTCGTAAAAAACAACATTCGTGCGTTGCGCGCCCGGGATAAAACCGTGATTTTCCGCTGCGTCATCGTTCCCGGTTTTAACGACGACGCGGCGCACATCAAGCGGACGGCGGATTTCGCGGAGGAAACGGGCGTGCGGCAGATCGACCTGCTGCCCTTCCATCAATACGGTAAACACAAATACGCTTCGCTGCGCATGGACTATACCTTAAAAGACGTCGCCGCGCTGCCGGAGGAATTGCTCGAACCTTTTCAAAAGCAGATCGAACAGCGCGGGCTTACCTGCACGGTGGGCGGCTAGGTAATTAGGTCGCGTGTCTTTTTTGCTCTATTGCAAGCGGCCGTTTAACAAGGTTTGTCTATGTCTGGTTAGGGAGATGAGATTTGGACCCGCCCCTGCGCTACCCATGAA
>DOMW01000205.1:10984-11110 GCA_003510345.1 Clostridiales bacterium
CACTGCGGGTTCGCCGCGCCGCGAGGAACAGCGGCTTACTCACCTCGCGTTCAGCGAAAGCTGCACTCCCTGCATCGCCCATCGGGGCGCGGTCGTTCCGCTTTCCCATTGAAACCGACGTAGGCC
>DOMW01000277.1 GCA_003510345.1 Clostridiales bacterium
CGCTCGATAAACTCGCCGCAATGCAGGCACGGTTGCTTATATGTAGCCATATGCTATTCCCCCTGTTTTGCGCCGCACTCTCCGCAGAACCGCGTACCGGGCGCAAGCTCCGCGCCGCATGAAGTACAATGCTTCGGGCCTGCCGCCGCCAGCGGCGTCCCGCACTCCTGACAGAACTTGACGCCCTCGGCGTTCTTGTTGCCGCAATTCGGACATTTGCCTTTCGCGTCCTCGGCGGCTTTTGCGGCGTCGGCTTGCTCCTGCGCCTGCTTCGCCTCATTGAGCGTAGCCTGTGCCGCCGCGATGTTCTGCTGAATCAATTTCAGCTTGGCGTCCTGCGGCCATGCGGAAGGGTTCTGCTCATACGCCTGCCGCCCGATCTCCAAAAGCAATTCAGATTCCTGTTTCTGAAAGTCGGAAAGCTCCGACTGAGCGGCCANNCAGCTTGCCCTCCGGCGTGTCCTTCGGCACAAGCCCTGTTTTCGCAAGGCCACCCATCAAATTGCCGAGAGTGTCACCGAGGTTGCCCATTTTACCTAAATTGCTGAACAAATCATTTGCCATTGTCTGCGTCACTCCCATCACTCTGTTTTTTTCTTTTTGATTGATTTGCGCGGATGTCTTTTTTAATCACTCGGCAATCCGAAAGAAGCGGCTCGCTTTGCAATGCGGTAATAAAATCTGTCTCGACCATTAGTTCCAGTAAATATTCTGCTTCCTCCACATAGCGGAACGCCACAACGCGACTGCCCTTATCGCCCATCGCTTGTGCCACGCGCAACGCAGGGCAAAGACCGGCTCCGCATTCCAAAAGTCGTCCCGACAAGGGAAAATCTTTGCCTTCATCTTTTAACCATCTCGACAGTTGCACGATGCGTATTCCAAAATCATAGGATTGTGATAGACAATCAGACATCTCGCCACCTCCCATCATTGATGATATGAAATCAGTATAGCAGATACGGCGAAAAATGAAAACCGCATTGATGTAGGGTTTGAAAAATTTATTTTTTCGCTAAATTTTCCCGATGTGGGGTTTTAGGCAAGGCAACTAACCGAAAATTCTTGCCGATGTGGGGTTTTTCTGTTATAATACAGAAAATAGCTACACTTTAACATTTCATCAACAAGCACGCCTTGTTACCTAAGAGGAGGATATGATGGATAACAACATGAAGCTCCCGGTATCCCTGCCGGAAATTTGCGCCCCGCGCGAGGAACTGCTCCGCTATATAGACAACGCGGCGAAGAAACAGATTGTATTCATATCTTCCCCCGGAGGTTACGGCAAGACGGTTTCCATGCTGCTATGGTTGAAAAAACACGGACGCCGCGCCGCGTGGCACAGTTTTGACGAGTACGATGATACGCTGGCCTTGTTTTATCTTTTGTTTTGCCGTGCGCTGCTGTCTGTTCTCCCGCAAGACAAAGCTGTTGCGAAAATTGTAAACGCTTCCGTTTTCCGAAACGCCCCTGTGGAAATGACGATAGAGATGCTGAGCAAAGCGGATTTCGGGCATGAGCCGGTTGCCATTGTGCTGGATGATTTCCATACGATTAGCAACGAAACAGTTTTGAAGTCGCTGCCGTTTGTGCTTAAACGCCTGCCGGATAGCGTTTCAGTATTCATATTGAGCAGAAACGAGATTCCTGAGAGCTTCGCGCCGCTGCAAAACGCGGGCAAGCTGTCTGCTGTGGACACGCAACGTCTCGCCTTTTCAGTGGATGAAATACAGAAGCATATGGCAAGCTATGGCCGCTTTGCCACCGGACGGGAAGCGGAACAGCTTCGCGCGTATTCCGATGGCTGGATTATGCTGTTGAACACTATGATTGTCAGCGGCAAACTTCAAGCCGACGCGAAAATGCCGCGTCTGTCTTATAAATCATTTTTTGAAAAGAATATTTGGAACAGCTTTGACGAGGACAGGCGTTTGTTCCTGATGAAATCGTCCCTGCCAGATGAATTTACAGTTGAACTGTGCGAAGCCTTGACCGGCAAGGAAAACTGCAAAGAGTACATAGATATGCTGATACGCGGCAACGCGAATATTTCCGCTTCCGACGAGGTATACCGTTACCATGACCTTTTCCGCGACTTTCTTTTGGAGCAGCTTGCAAAAAGCGGCATTGAGCAATCGGCGCTCTACCGTGCGACGGCGCAGTATTATTTAGATAAGAACAACTATTTTACGGCGCGCCGCTATTCTGTTAAGAGCGGCGACATTACCGTTATCGAAGAATCCTTTACGCGGATTGCCGAGGACAAGGGTATACTGTTGGACGAGTATATTGAAATCTCGAAAATATTTCACGAAGCCGAACTGCCGGAAGATGTTTGCGAAACGCTGCCCTTTATGTATGCGTCAAAAGTAGCGTTTTACTACCTGTCAGGCAACGCCGAACGGTTTGAGTTTTTCATAGACAAGTTGAAAGCGGCCATGCCGACAATCGTGCAGAAATTCCCCCAAACCCTCGAAACGGTCATGTCCTGCTTGATGATGGATTATCGGATACCGTATGCGCAGATTGCGGCGATGGTTTCAAGAGCGCCGGTTCTGCCAAAGCGCATTGGNNGGTCAGCAGATCGGCACGGCTACATTTCATATGCCTTTCATTCACAGAAGCGGCAGGGATTTTTATGAGCTGGTTGACCCCGCAACCTACGATCTGGTTGTGGGCGAAGTAAATGACAAGCTGCTGAAGGAAAACAGCGAATGTCTCTCTCTTGCCATTCGCGCCGGATTGCGGATGGAGCAAAACGAACTAAGCGGCGCGGCGGAGATTTTTTTGCAAGCTCGCACCGCGCTGAAGGAAACCACCAACCATGAAGTGGGCTTCGGTATATTATTAGGGCAGGCAAACACCGCCCTGCTGCAAGGCGACAATGACGGCCATGCCGCTTATTTGCTTGAAACTAAGTCATATATAGAGGCAAACCACGCGCATTATTTATTGAGGAACCTTTGGGCATATGAAGCGCGATGCGGATTGCTTGACGGCAGTAAGCAAGTTGCGGAGGCGTGGCTTGACAATTATTTTATCAGTACCAGTAGCTTTGGCGAACTCTATAAAATGTATCAGAATTTCACCACGGCGCGCGCTTATATCGTGTTGGGGGAACACCACGCCGCCTTGAACGCCCTACGCGCGATTGCGGAGACATCCGTAAGTATGAGAAGGCCGCTTGACATTGCAGAGGCGAATGTTCTGAAATCCATCGTACATTGGGTGCTTGGCAAAAAGAAAGAAGCATCCGCCATATTAAAGGACGTGCTTCTGTCCTTGCGTCCATATGACTTTACCCGTATTATTGCGGATGAAGGGAAAGCTGTTTTGCCGATTCTCTCCGCAGTTAAAAGGCAGATAGATAAAAGCGCGGATTCGGATGAAGCGACACGCCGCTTCACACAAGAAATATATGTGAGTGCCTATGAGCAATCCAAGCGTTTCAGCGGCATTACCAGTTCGCTTTTACCCTCGGCGGTCAAGCTGTCGAAACAGCAGACGCTCATATTAGAGTATTTAGCTAAGGGATATACGAACGCTCAAATTGTGGAGCTTGCCGGGATTAGTCTGAATACGGTGCGGTATCACACTAAAATTCTCTATCAGAAGCTGGAAGTTACAAACATGATGGACGCCATTGTCAGGGCAAAAGAGCTGAGGCTTTTGCGGTAGATTAGTGTACAGTATGATATGGCAAATCGGCAAGCAATCGTCAACTACACAAGACGCTGATAAAGCTCCGCCGGTAAGGCTTATATAGACGCCAACGGTACGGCGCATAGAACAGAGGAACGATGCCATGAGCAAGAAACCCCA
>DOMW01000085.1:0-2583 GCA_003510345.1 Clostridiales bacterium
GGAGGGGACGGCGCTTTGCACCGGGGAATTGTTTGAGAAATACTATCCGATGGTAGAAATAAAAACGATATCGGTATAGTTAATATTTTAAAAAAAGAAGGTTTGCCCATGCGAAAAACAAAGATTGTGTGTACGCTCGGCCCCGCGTGTGACGACGTGAAAATTATGGAAAAAATGCTGGACGCCGGTATGGACGTCGCCCGGTTCAATTTTTCACACGGCGAACACGGGGAACAGGCGGGAAGACTGAAAAAAATCCGCGCGCTTGCAAAAAAGACGGGGCGGTTCATTCCCTGCCTGCTTGATACGAAAGGCCCGGAGATCAGGATAGGCACGTTTAAAGGCGGAACAGCACGCCTCGAGGCCGGCCAGGACTTCACGCTGACAACGCGGCGGGTGCAGGGCGGCGGGGCAATCGTATCGGTTTCATACGGCGAGCTGCCCGGCGACGTTATGGCGGGCGACAGGATATTGATAGACGACGGGCTGATCGAGCTTACGGTGGAGCGCGTTTCGGATACGGATATTGTGTGCCGCGTGGTAAACGGCGGGGTGCTGGGCGACAAAAAAGGCGTCAATATCCCGGGGATACGCCTCTCCCTCCCTTACCTCGCGGAAAAAGACCGCGCGGATATACTGTTCGGCGTGCAGAATCAATTTGAGTTTATCGCGGCATCGTTTACGCGCAACGCGCAGGATATACTGGATATCAAGAAGATACTGGACGACCACGGCGGCAACAAGACGCGCATTATCGCGAAAATTGAAAACGCGGAAGGCGTGGCCAATATCGACGACATCATGAGCATTTCGGACGGCGTGATGGTCGCGCGGGGCGACATGGGGGTGGAGATCCCCCTTGAGAATGTGCCTGTGCTGCAAAAGAGGCTGATCAACAAGGCGTATAAGGCCGGGAAGATCGTGATCACGGCGACGCAAATGCTGGACAGCATGATGCAGAACCCGCGCCCCACGCGCGCCGAATCCACCGATGTGGCGACGGCCATTTATGAAGGGACGAGCGCCGTTATGCTTTCGGGGGAAACCGCGGCGGGCAAGTACCCTGTGGAGTCGGTTGAGACGATGGCGCGTATTGTGCTGCGCACGGAAAGCGATATCGATTACCGCAAACAGTTCAGGAAAGACGCGATTTTGGAAAACACATGCAACGACGTGACGACGGCCATTTCGCACGCGGCGTGCACCACGGCTTACGACCTGAACGCGTCCGCTATTATAGCGGTTACAAAGACCGGCGTCTCCGCGCGGCTCGTTTCCAAATACCGCCCGGCCATACCCATCATCGGCAGCTCGCCCGACCCGATGGTTTTAAACCAGCTCAATATGAGCTGGGGCGTGATCCCGCTTGCTATGACGGAAAAAAAGCTGACGGACGAATTGTTTGAATCGGCGGTTTCGCACGCGAAGGAGTCCGGGCTGGTGAAGGACGGCGACGTTGTGGTGATCACGGCGGGCGTACCACTCGGGGTGTCCGGCACGACGAACCTTTTGAAGGTACATATGGTGGGCGACGTACTGGTAAAGGGAACGGGCATCAACAAGCTTTGTGCGCGGGCCAACCTTTGCGTCGCGCATACGGAGGAAGAGGCGCGGCAGAATTTCCGCGACGGGGATATTTTGGCAATGAATAAGACGTCGAACGACATACTCGACCTGATCAAGCGCTCGGCCGGTGTGATTACAGAGAAAGACGGCATGGAATCGCACGCCGCCATCGTGGGCATGGCGCTCGATAAACCGGTGCTGGTGGGGGCGAAGGGCGCGACGAACATACTGAAAAGCGGTACGCTCATAAAGCTGGACGCCGAACGCGGGCTGGTAAGTATCGTTAAGGACAAAAAATAATGGAGAAGCAACTATAACTATGTTAGTATTCAGACCGCTTGCAATGAAAGACAAGGAAGAGTACGACAGTTATGTGAAACCGAATAACTGCATACACTCCGAGGCGTCGTTTTCCAACAATTTTATCTGGCAGGAATCGTGGAATACGGAGATTGCGGCCGACGGGCACGCGCTTTATGTGACAATGCACAGCGACAGGCACAGGCCGCTCATTTTCCCGCCGTTTTTAAAAGACAACGGGGAATCCATACAGCCGTACATGGAAAAATGCGAGGCGTATATGGCGGAACGTTTCGGCGCGTTCCATATGAAATGCGCCACGGACCAGACGGTGGAAAAAATCCGGCGGGACTGCGGCGGGCGGTACGCGTTTATGTACGACGAGCGCAACTCGGAATACATCTACAACGCGAGCGACCTCATAAACCTTACGGGCAAAAAATACCATTCCAAGCGGAACCATATTCACGCGTTTTTGCGCGGCAACAGCCCCGTGCTGGAAGCGTATGACGAAAAGTACAAGGAAGAATGCCTGGCGCTGCAAGGCGCGTGGGCGGCGGATAAAGGCGGGGACGGGCGCGATGCCGAGGAAGAATACGCCTCGATCAAAAAAGCGCTCGACCATTACGGGGAACTGGAATACAAGGGCTGCGTGGTGCTGCTCGCGGGCGAGGTCGCCGCGTTTTCCATAGGCGAGCGCATTTGCCCCGAGACGGC